>DATFSG010000127.1:0-10991 GCA_035262765.1 Gaiellaceae bacterium
GAACGGCAACGTCCGCGCGGGCGTGGCCTATCTCGCGCACCTGCTGCACGACTTCCACGGCAACGAGCGGCTCGCGCTCGCCGGCTGGTACCAGGGCGAGGGCGCGGTCCGGAAGCATGGCGTGTACAAGGTGAGCAAGACTTTCGTGAAGGACGTGCTCGCGCTGACCCACCGCATGTGAATCAGCGATCCGGCGGGCATCACTAGAGTCCCGCCGGGATGAGGATCGCCGTCTGCGTCAAGCACGTGCCGGAGGGGCCGAGCCGGCTCGACCCTCAGAACATGCGCCTCGACCGCTCCGGTGAGGGTGCGCTCAACCATTTCGACGCGAACGCGGTCGAGGAGGCGCTGCGCCTCAAGGGCGACTCCGACACCGAGGTCGTCGTCGTCTCGCTCGGGCCGCAGAAGGCGCTCGACTCGCTGCGCAAGGCGCTTGCGATGGGCGCCGACCGCGCCGTGCTCGTCTCCGACGACGCGGCCGTGGGCTCCGACCTGGTCGCGACCAGCCGGCTGCTCGCTGCGGCGCTCGAGAAGCAGGACGCGGATCTCGTCCTGTTCGGCCAGCAGGCCTCCGACGCCGACGGCGCCGTCCTCTGGGCCGCCGTCGCCGAGCGTCTCAGCCGCCCGGTCGTCTCACAGGCGATGGAGCTTTCGGTGGACGGAGGTTCCGTCCGTGTCAAACGGCAGACGGAGTTCGGCTACGACACGCTCGAGGCGCCGCTGCCGGCGGTCGTCGCGGTGAGCGACGCGATCAACGAGCCGCGCTACCCGTCGCTCAAGGGGATCATGGGCGCGAAGAAGAAGCCGCAGGACGTGCTGTCGCTCGCGGAGCTAGGCGTCGACGCCGGCGAGGCAGGCGAGTCCGGCTCGCGCACCACCGTGCTCGCCCTCGGCGACCCACCGGCGCGCGCCGACGCACGCAAGATCGAAGACGACGGCAACGCAGCCCAGGCAATCGTCGACTTCCTCGCCGAGAAGAGGCTCGTCTGATGGCGACGCTCGTCTTCCTCGAGAGTCACGGCAACGAGCTGCAGAAAGGCTCGCTTGGCGCACTCGCGAAGGCCGCGTCGCTCGGCGACGGGGACGTTGCGGCCGTCATCGCCGGCGAGGGAGCGAAGGCGCTCGCGGCCGAGGCGGGGAAGTTCGGTGCCGCGAAGGTCTGGGCCTGCGAGGACGCCGAGGTGGCGCAGCCGCTGCCGCAGCCGCGCGTCGACCTGCTCGCGCAGGTGGTGGAGGAGGGCGGCTACGACACCGTGCTCTTCGCCAACTCCGTCCTCGCCGCGGACGTCGCGGCGGGCCTCGCCGCGCGCCTCGGCGCGGGGCTCAACTGGGATCTCGTCGACCTCGAGCAAAAGGACGGCGAGCTCGTCGGCAAGCGGCCGGCGCTGCAGGACTCGGTCTACGCGGACGTCGGTTGGACGAGCACGCCGCGGCTCGCGCTCTTCCGCGCCGGCTCGTTCGACGCGACGCCTACCGGCGGTGGCGGCGAGCCCGAGATCGCGGACGTCTCGCCGTCGTACGCAGCGCACTCCACGGCGGTGAAGCTCGTCGGCCAGGACGCGGAGGAGTCGAGCGGCCCGTCGATCGAGGATGCCGACGTGATCGTGGCGGGCGGGCGTGGGCTCGGTGCGCCCGACAACTTCACGCTCGCCGAGGAGCTCGCGAAGGCGCTCGGCGGCGCCGTCGGCGCGACCCGCGCGGTCGTCGACGCTGGCTGGTACCCGTATTCGGCGCAGATCGGCCAGACCGGCAAGACCGTCTCGCCGAAGCTCTATGTCGCCCTCGGCATCTCCGGCGCCATCCAGCACAAGGTCGGCATGCAGAGCTCCGGGACGATCGTCGCGATCAACAAGGACGCGAACGCGCCGATCTTCGAGTTCAGCGACCTCGGCGTGGTGGGAGACGTGCACGAGGTCGTGCCCAAGCTGACCGAGCTGATCACCGCCCGCAAGGGATGAGCAGGCCCTCCAACTTCCCGCCGCCGTTCTCGGCGCGCGACTACGTCGCGGAGCCGACCGACCCGGCCGACGAGCGGATCGAGGTCGGCATCCTCATCGTCGGCGCCGGCCCCGCCGGTCTCGCGTGCGCGATCCGGCTCGGCCAGCTGCTCGAGGAGCACCCGGAGATGGCGGAGCGGCTCGGCGACGTGCCGGTCGCGGTGCTCGAGAAGGGCAAACAGCCCGGCTCGCATCTCCTTTCCGGCGCGGTCGTCGACCCGCGAGCGCTGCGCCGTCTCTTCAAGGACCGCCTCCGCATGGACGAGCTGCCCTCCTACGGCGAGGTGCCCGGCGAGTCCGTCTACGTCCTCAGTCGCCGCTCCGCGCTGCCGATCCCGCCGCCACCGCCGATGCGGAACCACGGCAACTGGATCTTCTCGCTCTCCGAGCTCGGCCGATTCCTCGCCGAGAAGGCGGAAGAGGCGGGCGCGATGATCCTGCCCGAGACCGCGGCGCAGAAGCTTCTCGTCTCGCACGGCCGCGTGATGGGCGTCCGCACGGGCGACAAGGGGCGTGGCCGCGAGGGAGGCGAGCTCGGCAACTTCGAGGCCGGCTCCGACTTGGTCGCGAAGGTCACGGTGCTCGCAGAGGGGACGCAGGGCCATCTCACGGGCGTCGCGATCGACCGCTTCTCGCTCGGCGGCGAAGAACCGCAGGTCTGGGAGCTCGCCGTGAAGGAGGTCTGGAAGGTCGCGAAGCCGCTCGACCGCGTCATCCACACGATGGGCTGGCCGCTGCGCGGCGCCAAGAAGTACCGCGAGTTCGGCGGCTCGTTCATCTACCCGATGGGCGAGGACATGGTCACGATCGGCCTCGTCGTCGGGCTCGATTACCGCGACGCGTCACTCTCGGTGCACGACCTGCTGCAGGAGCTGAAGACGCACCCGAAGATCCGCAAGATCCTCAAGGGTGGCGAGCGCCTGCAGTGGGGGGCGAAGACGATCCCGAGCGGCGGCTTCAACTCGCTGCCGCGCGAGCTGCACGCGCCGGGCCTGCTCCTCTGCGGCGACGGTGTCGGCATGGTCAACGTGCCGCGCCTCAAGGGCATCCACTACGCGATCGAGTCGGGAAAGCTCGCCGCCGAGGCGGCGTTCCGCGCGCTGCAACGCGGCGAGACGCCCTCGAGCGCGCTCTCGTCCTACGACGACGCGATCCGCGACAGCTTCATCTGGAAGGACCTGCACGAGGTGCGGAACATGCGCCAGGTCTTCCAGCGCGGCTTCTTCGTGGGCGGCGCACTCGCGAGCGCGATGACGATGTCGAAGGGAAAGGCCGAAATCGGGAAGATGCAGGCGGAGCCGGACGCCGAGCAGTCGCTGATCGTCACCGACCGGGACAAGAGCTACCCGGCGCCCGACGGCAAGCTCACGTTCGACAAGCTCTCGTCCGTCTTCGCGTCGGGCAACAAGACGCGCGACGACCAGCCAAACCACATCCGAGTCGAGCGGCGCGTGGCGCGGGACGTCGCCGAGCTCTGGGCACACATGTGCCCGGCTCAGGTCTACGAGGTCGGGAGGGAGGACGAGGACGGAACAGTGATGGTCGACGTCGCCCCGTCCAACTGCGTCCAATGTGGCGCGATCACGGCCAAAGGCGGCCGGCTGACTCCCCCCGAGGGCGGCTCGGGGCCGGAATACACCGTGACGTGATTTACCGCAGATTTACGCCGTAACGGCCATAGAGTGACGACAATACGTCTCATGTTCCGTCGGCGTTTTGGCCTTCCTGCGGCCGTTTTCGTAGCGCTCACCGTCGCGCTCCTCCTCGCCGCGCCCGGTCTCGCGATCCGACATGCAATCGTCACCGAGCTGTTCGGTCCCAAAATGGTCCGCACTCAAGCGCTTGAGAAGAGCGGCAGCGAGCTGAATCTGGACCGCGGCGTCATCACCCACGTGAACAGCACGCAGCTCACGCTGAAGGAGGCCGACGGTCGTGTGCAGGCGATTCCGCTGGCGAGCACGACGCAGGTCATCCGCGGCCGGCGCCGCTTGCCGCCGACCTCCCTCGCGCTCAAGTGGCACGTCCTCGTGACGTGGCCGGCGAGTGGTTCCGCGGAGTGGGTGGACGTCGAGAAGGCCCCGCGGTTCACAAAGCCGAGCCTCGCACTCCGGCGGCCGATCGTCGCCGAGCTCTTCGGCCCGAAGATGGTCCGCGCAGTGGCGCTCGAGAAGAACGGCCTGCAGTGGAACCTCGACCGGGGCGTCATCACCCAGGTGAGCAGCACGCAGCTAACGCTGCGGGAGTTCGACGGCCGTGTCCAGTCGATCCCGGTTTCGAGCACCACGCAAGTCGTTCATCTCGGTCAGCAGTTGCCGGAGAGTTCGCTCGCGACGAAGTGGCACGTTCTCGTGACCTGGCCTACAGCCGGGCCGGCGCAGTCGGTGGACGTCGAGAAGATGCCGAAGGGCAAGGGCGTCGGTTGAGCGCCGGTGCGGCACTTATCCTGGAGGCGTGACCGCCATGGCAACGGGTGGCGCGCTCCTCCTCGTCGAGGACGACGACTCGATCGGCAAGCTCGTCAAGCAGTACCTCGAGCAGCAGGACGGGTGGCAGGTCGTCTGGCGCCGGACCGGGGAGGAGGCGATCGCCGAGCTGCGCGGCCGGCCGATGCGCCTCGTCGTGCTCGACATCGGGCTGCCGGACATCGACGGCTTCGAAGTCTGCCGCCGGATCCGGGCCGGCTCGAAGGTGCCGATCGTGATGCTCACCGCGCGCGACGAGGAGCCGGACCGAGTGGCCGGGCTCGAGCTCGGCGCCGACGACTACGTCTCCAAGCCTTTCTCTCCGCGCGAGCTGTCGGCCCGGATCAAGGCGATCCTGCGCCGCTCCGAGCGCCGCTCCGAGGACGAGGTGCTCGCCGCGCGCGAGGTCGTCCTGCGGCGCGACTCGCACGAAGTGACCGTCGCAGGCTCGCAGGTGGAGCTCACGAGCAAGGAGTTCGATCTCCTCGCCTGCTTCCTTGAGCATCCCGGCATCGTCCTTTCGCGCGAGCGGCTGCTCGATCTCGTCTGGGGCATGACGTATCCCGGCGGCACCCGGACCGTGGACGTCCATGTCGCCCAACTGCGGCGCAAGCTCGGC
Organism: Gaiellaceae bacterium; assembly: GCA_035262765.1. Taxonomy (GTDB): domain Bacteria; phylum Actinomycetota; class Thermoleophilia; order Gaiellales; family Gaiellaceae; genus Palsa-739. Next base: position 5,079 of record DATFSG010000127.1, read on the forward strand.
GATCCGGAGGGGATCCGGACGGTGCGCGGCTCCGGCTACAAGCTCGTCCCGGCGTGAGATGAGGGGCAGCGGGCTCCGTTCGCAGCTGTTTCGGGCGATCGGGGTCGTCGTGCTCATTTGCGTCGCATTCACCATCGGCGTCGGCCTCCTTCTTACCCAGCGCGAGGTCAAGAGCTCGACGCTGCGCGACCTCGCGCACCAGGTGGACCTGATCCGTGCGAACGAAGGGCTCTCGTCGGCCAAAGGCCTGAAGAAAAGGACTCAGAGGGCTCTCGACAAGTCCCCGCAGGCGGAGATCTATCTCTACGAGCGCAGCGTTCTGCCCCAGTGGGCGCAGGAGCAGGTTGCGGCAAATCGTCCGGTTCAGGGGACGATGAGCTTCCGCGGCGGGTCGTATTTCTTCGCGGCGCTCAAGGCCAATCCGGGAACGATCATCCTGCTCCGCCAGCAGCGGTCGCTCCTGTCGGGTTACGTCTGGGGGCTGCTCATCGCAGCCGCAGCCGGAGGGCTTCTCGCCGCGCTCGCTGCGTTCCTGCTAGCCCGCCGTATCTCGCAGCCGGTCGACCGGATCGCGGCAGCTGCTCGTACTCTCGCGAGCGGCAACCATCCCGACCCGGTTGCGGTCGAGGGTGCCACGGAGATCGCGACGCTTGCGAGCTCGTTCAACGACCTCGCCGCCCAGCTCCAGCAAGCTCAGGAGGCGGAGCGGAACTTCCTCCTCTCGGTCAGCCACGAGCTGAAGACGCCGCTGACCGCGATCCGCGGCTACGCCGAGGCGGTCGAGGACGGCGTCCTTGACCCGCGGGAGGCTGCGGCAACCGTCGCCTCCGAGGCGCGGCGGCTCGAGCGGCTCGTCAAGGATTTGCTCGACCTCGCGCGCATGAACCGCACCGACTTCAACGTGACGAACACCGAGATCGACCTCGGCGAGGTGGCCGAGGATGCAGTCCGACGCTACGGGAAGCAGGCACACAGCTTCGGCGTCGGGCTGTGGGGCGTGACCGAGTCGTCGGCACCCGCAATCGGGGACGCCGACCGCGTCCTCCAGGTCGTTTCGAATCTCGTCGAGAACGCCCTGCGGCTGACGCCGGCGGGCGGCGAGGTCCGTGTGATCGCCAAGCCCGGTGTCCTGCGCGTCGAGGACACGGGGCCGGGTCTCGCCGAGGCAGACACCGAGCGCGCGTTCGAGCGGTTCTACCTTCACGAGCGCTACGGGCTGGAGCGGCAGGTCGGCACCGGCCTCGGCCTGGCGATCGTGAAGGAACTGACGCTCGCGATGGGCGGCGAGGTGGACGTCGAGAGCCACCCCGGCACGCTCACGGTCTTCACAGTGCGCTTCCAGATGCCGAAGGTCGCCGCGCGCGAGACACTGCCTGCGTGACGGTTTCCCGCGACGACGTCGAGCAGGCTCGTGCCGTCCTCGCCGGGCGGATCCACCGCACGCCCGCGTTCTCATCGACCGCGCTCGGCGTCTCGCTCAAGGCGGAGCTGTTCCAAAAGACAGGCTCACACAAGCCGCGCGGCGCGCTGAACCGGCTCGCCGCCCTCACGCTGGAGGAGCGGGAACGCGGCGTCGTCACCTGGTCGGCCGGGAACCACGCGCAGGCGGTCGCCTGGGCGGCCGCCGACGAGGGCGTCGACTGCCTCGTCGAGATGTGGCAGTCCGCGAGCCCGCTCAAGGTCGAGGCGACGCGGAGCTACGGCGCCACCGTGGACACCACGCCCCCCGATCCGGCCGCCGCCTACGACCGGACGCTCGAGTCGGTGGAGCGGGAGGGACGTGTCTTCGTGCACCCGCACTCGGATCCACTCGTCGTCGCTGGGAACGGCACGATCGCGCTCGAGCTGCTGGAGGACGTCCCGAACCTCGAGACTGTCGTCGTCGGCACCGGCGGAGGCGGCCTGATCGCGGGCATTGTTACGGCCCTCGACGGACGGGCTCGCGTCATCGGTGTCGCGCCCGAACGTGCGCAGGCATTCCCCGCCGGTCTCGCCGCCGGTCACAGCGTCCCCGTCGAGACCGACACGATCGCCGACGGACTTGCGCCGCCATTCGCCGGCGAGCTCCCGATCGAGCTCTGCCGCGGCAAGGTCGAGACCGTCCTCGTGACCGAGGAGGAGATCGCCGAGGGGATGCGTTTCCTCTACGAGCGCGCGAAGCTCGCGTGCGAGCCGGCGGGCGCGGCGGCGGCCGGAGCGGTGCTCGCGGGCAAGGTCGAAGCGGGCCGCGGCGTGGCCGTGATCGTCTCGGGCGGCAACGTGGAACCCCAACAGGCCGCTGCTATCTTGAGAGGGCAATGAAGGCCGACATCCATCCCGAGTACGTCCTCTCCACGGTGACGTGCTCCTGTGGGAACACGTTCCAGACCCGCTCGACCAAGCCCGAGCTGCACGTCGAGATCTGCTCGCAGTGCCACCCGTTCTACACGGGCAAGCAGAAGCTCATGGACACGGGCGGCCGCGTCGAGCGCTTCCAGCGCCGCCTGGAGCGCGCCGGCCAACCGCGCCGCGGCTAGCGCTCCCGACTCATGGCCAACGTCGGCGGACAGGCGGTCCTCGAGGGCGTCATGATGCGCGGCCCCGGCAACTGGGCCGTCGCCGTCCGCACGCCTTCCGGGGAGATCGCGCAGGTCTCGCGGCCGATCGACTCGGCGATGGCGCGCCACTTCTTCTTCCGGCTGCCGATCGTGCGCGGCGTGATGGCGCTCGGTGAGTCCCTCGCCATCGGTTTCCGCGCGCTCGCCATCTCGGCGAACTACGCGCAGCAGCAGGAGGGGGAGGACGGCGAGGTCGAGACCGAGATCTCGCGCGGCGCCATCATCTTCGCCTTCCTGATCGCGATCGGCTTCGCCCTCGCGGTGTTCAAGGTGGGGCCGGCGCTGATCACCGACCAGCTCCCGATCCGGACCGGCGAGTACTTCGTGATCGTGGAGGGACTGATCCGCGTCTCGATTTTCGTCGGCTACCTCTTCCTCATCTCGCTGCTGCCTGACCTGCGGCGCGTCTTCCAGTACCACGCCGCCGAGCACAAGGCGATCAACGCGTACGAGGCGGGTGAGCCGCTCGAGCCGGAGGTAGCGCAGCGCTACTCACTCATCCACCCGCGCTGCGGAACGGCGTTCCTGCTCTGGGTGATGGTGCTCGCCGTGTTCGTGTTCGCCTTCTTCGGCCGGCCGTCCTGGTACTGGCTGATCGCGACCCGGATCCTGCTCCTGCCGGTGATCGCGGGGCTCGCCTACGAGCTGATCCGTTTCGCGGGCAAGCATCAGGACAATCGGACGGTGATGACGCTCCTCGCACCCGGGCTCTGGCTGCAGCGGCTTACGACTCGTGAGCCCACGCTCGACCAGCTCGAGGTCTCGATCCGCGCGCTTCGTGAGGTGCTCGACCTGGAGAACGTCGGTGGCGAACCGTCTCTCGTGGAGGTGATGGCGTAGTGGCAACGCAACGCAAGGCGGAAATCACCTGGCGTGGCAGCCTGCTCGAAGGCTCGGGTGAGATCGGCTCCACGACGAGCGGCGCGTTCGGCGGGCTCGGCGTCACGTGGAAGGCGCGCTCCGAGGACGAGACCGGTGGTTTGACGAGCCCCGAGGAGCTGATCGCCGCGGCGCACGCGGCCTGCTTCTCGATGGCGCTGTCGGCCGCTCTCGCGAGAGCGGAAACGCCGGCCGACGAGCTGCGGACCTCCGCGACCGTCACGTTCCAGCCGGGCGAGGGCATCACGCGCATCGCGCTCACGGTCGAAGGCGTCGTCCCTGGCATCGACGGCGTCGCGTTCGAGGAGTCGGCGCTGGCCGCGAAGGAGAACTGCCCGGTCTCGCAGGCGCTCGCCGGCGTGCCGGAGATCAGCCTGGACGCCTCGCTGGCCTAGACGGGCTCGATCGCACCGCTCCGCACGTCGTAGACGAAGCCGGTCGCCCCGAAGGAATCGGGGAGAAGCGGATGGCTGCGGATCGTCTCGACGCTCTGCCGAACGCGGTCGGCGACATCCGGGAACGGCTGGAAATCGACGCTCTCCGCCTCCGGGCCGAGCTTCTCGTGCAGGTCGTCGTTCGTGAAGGTGACCATCCCGCAGTCGGTGTGCCCGACCACGACCGCCTCTTCTGTTCCGAGCAGGTGGTGGGAGATGACGAGGGACCGGATCGCCTCGTCGTTGACGATCCCGCCGGCGTTGCGGATCACGTGTGCATCGCCGATATCTAGTCCGAGGAAGCGTGCGGGATCGAGCCGTGCATCCATGCACGTCACGACCGCAAACTTCCGGCCTGGGGGCATGGGGAGGCCGCCCTTGGCAAATCCGGATGCGTAGCTCTCGTTGGCTTGCGTGACCTCGTCCACGACGGACATCTTTACCTCTACCTCCCGGCTCGAAGCTTTACCGACTAAAGCGTGAAACTATCCAAACTGAAGTTGGCTAAGCAAGAAGTACGCTGACCGACGGCATGGCCGCCACCAGCCTCGACAGCCTGATCGAGGAGCTCGAGCGCTCCTACCGGGAGACGCAGGAGCGGATGGCGGACCCGTCCGTCTACAACGACCACCGCGAGGCGGCGGAGGTCGGACGACGTTTGAAGGAGCTCGAGGGTCCCTACAAGCTCGCGCAGGAGTGGCGCGGCGCGCGCGATGACCTCGCAGCGGCACGTGACGATGCGGATTTGCGAGAGCTCGTGCCGGAACTCGAGGAGCGGACTTCGACGCTCGAAGGGGAGCTCCGGCTGGCGATGGTCCCGACCGACCCGGCGGACAGCAAGGACGTGATCGTCGAGGTGCGCCAGGGCGTCGGCGGAGACGAGGCCGCGCTGTGGGCCGGCGACGTGTACCGGATGCTCGCGCGCTATGCCGAGCGGCGCGGCTTCAAGATCGAGGAGCTCGAGGCGAGCCCGAACGACGGCGGCGGCTACAAGGAGGTCACGTTCGCGGTCAAGGGCGACGGCGCGTACTCGGTCTTCAAGTGGGAGGGCGGCACGCACCGTGTGCAGCGCGTTCCCGAGACCGAGAGCGCCGGCCGTATCCACACCTCCACCGCCACCGCCGCGGTGATGCCCGAGGCCGAGGAGGTCGAGGTCGAGATCGACCAGAACGACCTCAAGATCGACGTCTACCGCTCGACCGGCCCGGGCGGCCAGTCCGTCAACACGACCGACTCCGCCGTTCGCATCACGCACGTTCCGACCGGCGTCGTCGTCTCGATGCAGGACGAGAAGTCGCAGCTGCAGAACCGGGAGAAGGCGATGCGCGTCCTGCGCGCCAGGCTCTACGAGCGCGAGCTCGAGCGCCAGCGGGCCGAGCTCGACGCGACGCGCCGCTCCCAGATCGGGTCGGGCGACCGCTCGGAGAAGATCCGGACGTACAACTTCCCCGAGAGCCGCGTCACCGACCATCGAGTCAAGCTGACCGTGCACCAGCTCGACCGGATCCTCCAGGGCGAACTCGACGAGTTCACCGAGGCGCTGGTGACCGACGACCGGCGCCGCGCGCTCGGGGAGTGACCGCGCGGGAGGCGCTCGCGGAGGCCGAGCGGCGGCTCGCCGCGGCAGGGGTGGAGACGCCGCAGGTCGATGCGGAGTGGCTCGTCGCGCATCTCCTCGGGACGTCGCGGTCGGGGCTCGCGGCCCGGCTCGACGACGAGGTGGACGGCCTGGAGCCGCTGCTCGAGCGGCGGGAGGCACGGGAGCCGCTCGCGTACGTGCTGGGGGAGTGGGGCTTCCGGCGGCTGACGCTGAAGACCGACGCCCGAGCGCTCGTGCCGCGCCCCGAGACCGAGACGCTGGTCGAGCGAGTGCTCGCGCTCGCGAGGGGAATCGAGCGGCCGCGGATCCTCGACGTCGGGGTCGGGTCGGGTGCGATCGCGCTCGCGCTCAAGGACGAGCGGCCGGACGCGCAGGTGACCGGTGTCGATGTCTCGGCCGATGC
>DATFSG010000128.1:0-6853 GCA_035262765.1 Gaiellaceae bacterium
GTACGACCAGACCGTCGCGAAGAGCCCGATCGGCACCGAGATGACGAAGACGAGATGCCACTGAACCGGGGCGAGCAGCCCGCCGAGCACGAGCCCGAAGAAGGAGCCGACGACCATCGCGACGCTGTTGATCCCGAGCGCGAGCCCGCGCTCGTCGTGCGGGAAGGCGTCGGTGAGGATCGCGCTCGAGTTCGCGAACACCATCGCTGCGCCGACTCCCTGGCCGACGCGCATCCCGATCAGCCAAAGCGCGCCGGCGCCGCCGTGCAGCCAGGTGATCGAGAGCAGGAGCGAGAAGAAGGTGAAAACCGCGAAGCCGAGGCGGAACATCCGCACGCGGCCGTACATGTCGCCGAGGCGGCCGAGGCTGACGAGCAGCACGGCGAGCACAACGAGAAAGCCGAGCAGCAGCCAGAGGAGGTAGCTCGTGTTGCCCGGCTGCAGCGGGTCGATCCCTATCCCGCGGAAGATGTCCGGCAGCGCGATCAGCAGGATCGAGCTGTTGATCATCGCCAGCAGCGTCCCGAGCGTCGTGTTCGAGAGCGCCACCCACTTGTAGTCCAGCTTCCGCAGGTGCATCCGCACGCCTGATCCCTCTCCGCAGAACTTTACGTAAACGTCAGTTTAGCGGATCTGGACGAGCTTGGCGGGTGCGTGCTCGACCTGGAGCGTCGTGTGCTCGAGACCGAAGCGCTCGCGGAGCAAGGTCTCGAGCTCGCGGCGAATGCCGTGGCAGTCCGCTCCCGGCTCGACGAGCACGTGCGCCGAGAGCGTCGGGAACTCGGTCGTCACCTCCCAGACGTGGAGGTCATGCACCTCCACCACCCCTGGGTGCGACGCCATCGCCGTCCCGATCTCCTCCACGGGCAGTCCCGCGGGGGCGATGTCGAGCAGGACGCGGCCGGAATCGCGCAGCAGCCGCCACGCCGCGCGCAGCATCAGCGCCGCGACGAGCAGTGCCGCGACCGGGTCGGCTCGCGTCCAGCCGGTCGCAAGGATCACGGCGCCGGCGATCGCGGTTGCGATGAAGGCGAACAGGTCGGTGAGGAGGTGCTGGAAGCTCCCCTCGATGTTGAGGGACTGCCGGTTAGCGCCCGCGAGCTGCCAGGTCGCGACGAGGTTCACGCCGATCCCGACGAGGGCGACGACGAGGATGACGCCGCCGTGGGCGTCCAGCGGCGAGATGAGACGTCGCACGGCGCCGTAGACCACGAGGCAGGCGAGGACGAGCAGCGCCGCGCCGTTTGCCTGCGCGGAGAGGATCTCGGAGCGGCGCAGCCCGAACGTCCGGTTGCCGCGCGCCGGCTGAGCCGCGAGCCGCAGCACGACGAGCGACATCGCGAGCGCGCCCGCGTCGGTGAGCATGTGCGCCGCGTCGGAGAGGAGCGCGAGCGAGTGCGCGAGGATCCCGGCGACGATCTCGCCGGCCATGAAGGCGAGGATCAGCGCGAGCGAGATCCCGAGGCGGCGTCCGTCCTCCCCGTCTCCGTGCGCATGGCCGTGCGCGTGGTCGTGCACCCGCTCATCATGCACGCCTTGCAGGCTCGCATCTGCCTAACCTATGATTTAGGCATGGCTCAACTTCCGGAGTCCGAGACTCGAGAGCTCACCGCCGCGGTGCAGGACTACGCGAAGGCGATCTACACGCTCGAGTCGCGTGACGGCGCTGCCTCGACGACCGACCTCGCGACTCTCCTCGAGGTCCGCCCCGCCTCCGTCTCCGGGATGCTGCGCAAGCTCTCGGCGCTCGGCCTCGTCGAGCACGAGCGCTACCGAGGCGTTCGCCTCACCGAGCGCGGGCGCCGCGTCGCGCTTGAAGTGATCCGCCACCACCGGCTCGTCGAGCTGTTCCTCGTCGAGAGCCTGGGCATGACCTGGGACGAGGTGCACGCCGAGGCCGAGGTGCTCGAGCACGCGCTGTCGGAGGAGCTCGAAGAGCTGATCGCCGCGAAGCTCGGCAACCCGACGGTCGACCCGCACGGCGACCCGATCCCGAGCCGCGAGCTGAAGCTTGCCGAGACGTCGGCGCCGGCGCTCGCGGAGCTCGAGCCCGGCGAGACCGCCACCTTCGTCCGGATCTCGGACACCGACCCCGAGATGCTCCGCTTCCTCGGCGAGCGCGGAATCGTTCCCGGCGCGAAGCTCCAGCTGGTCGAGCGCCAGCCGTTCGACGGCCCGCTGTTCATCCGCGTCGGCAAGAAGGAGCACGTCCTCGGTGCGACCCTCGCCCGGGCGATGCGCGTGGAACGGAAGGGCAAGGCGTGAGCGACGAGGCCTACGAGTCCGTCTACCGCCACGGCTCGACTCCGCTGCACGCCGTCGTTGCTCGCGGCCGCCTGCGCGCGACGCTCACGATGCTCGGCCCCGCGTTCGTCGCCGCGGTCGCGTACGTCGACCCGGGCAACTTCGCCACCAACATCGACGCGGGCGCCCGCTTCGGCTACCTCCTGCTCTGGGTCGTGCTCGCCGCGAACCTCATGGCGATGCTGATCCAGTACCTCTCGGCCAAGCTCGGGATCGTCACCAACCGCGATCTCCCGGAGCTGTGCCGCGACCACTACCCGCGCCCGGTCGCGTGGGGGCTCTGGATCCAGGCCGAAGTGATGGCGATGGCGACCGACGTGGCGGAGTTCATCGGCGCGGCGCTCGGCCTCAACCTCCTCTTCGGCGTGCCGCTTCTGCCCGCCGGCCTCATCACCGGCGTGATCGCCTTCGGGCTCCTCGAACTGCAACGCCACGGCTTCCGGCGCTTCGAGCTCGCGATCACTGCTTTCCTCGGGCTGATCCTGCTCGGCTTCCTCTACGAGACGCTGAAGATCGGCCCGTCGGGCGGCGACGCCGTGAAAGGGCTCGTCCCCCATCTCGACGGCGCGGCCTCGGTCTATCTCGCGGTCGGGATCATCGGCGCGACCGTCATGCCGCACGCGATCTACCTCCACTCGGCGCTGATGAAGGGCCGGACGCCGGTGCGGAACGAGGCCGAGCGGAAGCGCGTGCTCGGCTTCGAGAAGATGGACGTGGTCGTGGCGCTCGGCCTCGCCGGCCTCGTGAACATGGCGATGCTCACCGTCGCCGCGGCGCTCTTCCACGACACGCCCGGCTGGTCGCACGTCGACACGCTGCAGGGCGCGCATGCCGGCTTCTCGCATCTCGTCGGCGGGACGGCGGCGCTCGCGTTCGCCGTCGCGCTGTTTGCCTCCGGTGCCTCCTCTTCCAGCGTCGGCACCTACGCGGGTCAGGTCGTGATGGCCGGCTTCGTCAACCTCCGCGTCTCGCTCCTCGCGCGCCGGGCGCTGACGATGATCCCGGCGCTGATCGTGCTCGCGGTCGGCGTCAGCCCGACCAGCGCGCTGGTTCTCAGCCAGGTCGTGCTCTCGTTCGGGATTCCGTTCGCCCTCGTCCCGCTGCTCTTGCTGACGAGCAGGCGAGACGTGATGGGAGATCACGTCAACCGCCTGCCGACGATCGTCGTCGCGGGTGCGATCGCCGTGTTGATCAGCGCGCTCAACCTCTTCCTGATCGCGCAGGCCGTCTTCTAGCTCGCCGCCAGCACCTGCTCGATCGCCTGGTCGAGCTCGAGCCGTGCGCCGGCCGCCCTCGCCCGGGCGAGCGCCGCCGCGTCCAGACTCGCGGTCAGGGTGGCCCAGCACTCCTGCGCGCGAAGCTCCTCCGGCCCGGGCCTGACAATTCCCCGCGCCTCGTACGCCGCGTCGGCCGACGCCAGCAGCTGAGCCGCATGGGCAGGCTCGGATTCCGCGTAGGCGTACGCGAGCTCGGTCAGCGCCTCGACGAGGTTGATCGGCCGGGCGACCTCGCGACCGATGCCGAGCGCCTGGAGCAAGAGCTCCCTCGCCCGTTCGTGCTCCCCGGCGAAGTTGGCCTCGGAGCCGAGCATGCCGAGGGCCGCGACGGTCGCCACGGGGTAGCCGAACTCGTTGCAGAGCTGGAGCGACTCCTCGAGCGCCGCGCGGGCGGCCGGGAAGTCGCCGGCCCGGATGGCCGCCCAGCCTGTGTTGATCAGCGTGTTGACGAGAGCTCGCGCGTCGCCGAGCCGCCGCGCGATTGCCAGCGACCGCTCGAGCAGCGGCCGGGCGCCGGCGAAGTCGCCTTCCTCCACGCGCGACCCGGCGAGCAGCGCGAGCGCCAGGCGCTCGACCCAGAGGTCGTGCGCGGAGCGGGCCAGCTCGAGCGCCTCGAGCTTGTACTGCTCCGACTGCTTGACATCCCCCGCGGCTGTGGCCAGCCAGCCGAGCTGCGTGAGGGCGAACGCCGCGTCGCCGTCGAGCCTCAGCCTCCGCGCGGCATCGACCGCCCGAGCGAAGACCTCGGGCGCCTCCTGGTACTCACCCGCGTCGAGCAGCTGGCGCGCGTAGACGATCAGCGCACCGATGCGGGCGGGCGTGTCCTCGCCGGTCGCCGCCGGCAGCGTCTGCTCGAGCCACTCCCGGATCTCCCGGCCGCGCGCCGCCATCTCCCAGTAGCGGCGGAGGGCCGACGTCAGCCGGAACCCGAGCTCGATGTCCCGAGCCACGGCGAAGTCGAGCACCGCCCGCAGGTTCTCGTGCTCCTCGGCGAGCCGGTCGACCGCGCGACGCGCCTCGGGCCCCGTGAGGCTGGGCCGGATGCTCTCGGCGAGCTCGACGAAGAACGCGGCGTGCCTCTCCCTCGTCGCCTCCGCGTCAGGCGGGTCGAACCGCTCCGCGGCGTACTCGCGGACCGGGTCGAGCATGCGGAACCGCGGCGGCCCGGACCCGGGCTGCTCGCGCAGCAACAGGCCGCCGTCGAGGAGGGCTGCGAACGCCTCGAGCGTCGAGCCGCAGACGGCCTCCACGGCCTCGAGCGTGCAGCCGCCGGCGAAGACCGAGAGGCGCGCGAACTGCGTCTGCTGCTCCTCGGTCAGGAGCTGGTGGCTCCAGTCGATCGTCGCCCGCAGGGTCCGCTGCCGCGGCGGGAGGTCGGCCTGGCCTCCGGCGAGCACGTCGAGCGGCCGCACGAGCCTCGACAGGATCTCGTCGGTGCTGAGCAGCTTCACGCGCGCCGCCGCGAGCTCGAGGGCGAGCGGCATCCCGTCCAGAGCCATGCAGATGCCGACCAGCGACGGGGCGTTCGCGGCCGAGAGCCGGAACTGCGGATCGAGCGCGCGCGCCCGCACCGTGAAGACCTCGATCGAGTCGTTGCGCGCCAGGGTGTCGAGGTCATCGGTGTGTTGGGGGATGGGCAGCGGCGGCACGGGGTACTCGTGCTCGCCGGCGAGCCGAAGGGGCACGCGGCTCGTGACGAGGAACCGCAGGCGCGGCGCCGACTGCAGCAGTGCGTTGAGAACCGGCGCCGCGCTCACGAGGCGCTCGAAGTTGTCGAGGACGACGAGCGCCTCACGCGACCGCAGCTCGCGGGCGAGCGTGTCGACCGTGTCCTCGCCCGGCTGCTCGCCGATGTCGAGGGCCGACGCGATCGCGGAGCCGAGACGGTTGGGATCCACCGTTGTCTGCAGGTCGACGAAGAACGCGCCGTTCGGCAGCTCCTTGCCCAGCTCCGCCGCCGCCTCGATCGCCACCCGGGTCTTCCCCACGCCGCCCGGACCGGTCAGGGTCAGGATCGCGACGTGCGGCTCGCGCAGCGCCGCGCAGACCGCCGCGACCTCGAGGCCGCGTCCCACGAGCCGCGTCGCCGGGCTTGGGAGCTTGAGATCCCCCGCAGCACTCGCGGGCCGCAGCGACGGGTCCTGGCGGAGGATCGCCCGCTCGAGCTCGCGCAGCTCGGGGCTCGGGTCGATGCCAAGCTCGTCGGCGAGCGTCTCGCGCGCGGCCTGGAACGCCGCAAGCGCGTCAGCCTGCCGGCCCGCGCGGTAGAGGGCCAGCATGTGCTGTGCCCGCAGGCGCTCGCGGTACGGATGCTCCGCGATCAGCTCCTCGAGCTCGGCGACGAGGGTGTCGTCCCTGCCGAGCGCGAGCTGCGCGTCGATCCGCAGCTCCTGTGCGCCCTGGCGGCGTTCGCGGAGGACTGCACGCTCGGTCTCGATGGCGTCCGCCGAGAGGTCGCCCAGCGGCTCGCCTCGCCAGAGCTCGAGCGCCTCGGTCAGCCGCTCGGACGCGACCGCCGCCGCACCCTTCTCGAGCGCGGCCCGGCCGTCCGAGACGAGCCGGTCGAAGCGGTGCAGGTCGAGCTCCCCCGAACCGACGGTGAGCACGTAGCCGGTGCCCCGCGTATCGATACGCCCGCTCCCGAGCTCCTTGCGCAGGCCGTGCACGTACACCTGCAGCGACTTCGCGGGGGCCGGCGGCGGATCTTCTCCCCAGAGAAAGTCGATCGTCCGCTCGCGCGGGATCACCTCGTTGGCGTGCAGGAGGAGAAACGCGAAGAGCAAGCGCTGCTTCGGCGCTCCGAGCGGCAGCGACCGGCCGCCGATCTCGGCCTCGACCGGCCCCAGCAGCCGAAACGCCGCGCGCGCTGCCACCGCACCGGAGTTAAGCACCGGTATCCGAAGGACGCTAGCGGCGGGAGCCGGCGATCACGCCCGTGTCGAACCCCATCCAGTGCATGCGGCCGAGCAGCCGTGCGTGCTCGACCTTGAGGCAGCGGTCCATCACGACGGCGAGGCCACCGTCCTGTGCGACGCGCGCACCCTCCGGGCTGATGACGCCGAACTGCAGCCACAAGGCGCCCGCGCCGACCTCGACTGCCTCGCGCGCGATCTCGGGAACCGCGGCAGGATCGCGGAAGACGTCGACGACGTCGATGTGCTCGGGCACGTCGCGCAGGCTCGGGTAGACCTGCTCCCCGAGGATCCGCTCCTCGTTCGGGTTGACGGGGATCACGCGGTAGCCGTGCCGTTGCAGGTAGTAGCCGACGAAGT
>DATFSG010000129.1:0-11610 GCA_035262765.1 Gaiellaceae bacterium
AGAAGGTCGACATCCCCGTCGACATCTCCGGCCGCGCGAAGCACTTCTACTCGATCTACGACAAGATGGCCCGCAAGGGCCGCGAGTTCAACGAGATCTACGACCTCACGGCGATGCGCGTGATCGTCGAGCGCGACGGCGAGGAAGGGACGCGCGACTGCTACGGCGCGCTCGGCCTGATCCATTCCCTCTGGAAGCCGATGCCCGGCCGCTTCAAGGACTACGTCGCGATGCCGAAGTTCAACGGCTACCGCAGCCTGCACACAACGGTGATCGGTCCGGAGGGCCGCCCGCTCGAGATCCAGGTGCGCACCCGCGAGATGCAGCAGACAGCCGAGCTCGGCGTCGCCGCGCACTGGGCCTACAAGCGCGACGGGCGCCGCCACTCGAAGAGCGCCGACGAGGAGTGGAACGCCTGGGTGCGGCAGCTGATGGACATCAACGCCGACGAGGCCGACGCGCGCGAGTTCGTCAAGAGCTTCCGCACTGACCTCTTCGACGAAGAGGTGTTCGTCTTCACGCCGAAGGGCGAGGTGAAGACGCTGCCGGCCGGAGCGACGCCGATCGACTTCGCCTACGCCGTCCACACCGACGTCGGCCACCGCACGGTGGGCGCGAAGGTGAACGGGCGGATCGTGCCGCTGCACTACCGGCTCCGCAGCGGCGACCGAGTCGAGATCCTCACGGGCAAGTCCGCCGCGCGCGGTCCTTCCCGCGACTGGCTCTCGCTCGTCGCCTCGTCGCGCGCACGCAACAAGATCCGCCAATTCTTCTCCCGCGAGCAGAAAGAGGACCTCGAGGCGAAGGGCCGCGAGCTGCTCGAGAACTCGCTCAAGGGCCAGAACCTGCCGTACAAGAAGCTCGCCGGCTCGGCCGTGCTCGCCGGCGTGATCCGGGAGTCCGGCTACAAGAAGGCCGAGGACTTCTACATCGCGCTCGGCTCCGGCAAGTTGACCGCATCCAAGATCGTCGACAAGGTCCTGCAGCAGCTCAAGGTCGGCGAGGTCGCCGAGGAGCAGGTGCCGGTCAAGAAGCCGCGGGCGCGCGAAGCCGCTGGCAGCGACAGCTACGGCATCAACGTGATCGGCGTCGAGGATGTGCTCGTCCGGCTCGCGAAGTGCTGCACACCGGTGCCCGGCGACGAGATCGTCGGCTACATCTCGCTCGGGAAGGGGATCACGATCCACCGTGGCGACTGCCCGAACGTGCGCGCGCTGCGCCGCAACCCCGAGCGGTTCACGCCGGTCGAGTGGGAGGGAGGCGGCAGCCAGAGCTTCCGCGTCCAGATCGCCGTCGACTCGTGGGACCGGCCGCGCCTGCTCGAGGACGTGGCCCGCACCTTCGCCGAGCACGGCTCCAACATCGTCTCCTACGGCGGCACGGTCGAAGACCAGATGGCCCGCAACTGGTACGTCGCCGAGGTAGGCGACGTGAAGGCGCTGCGCGGCCTGCTCACCTCGCTCCGCAACGTCGACGGCGTCTTCGACGCCCGCCGCGTCACGCCGTCCTAGCGCGTTCCCTCGTTCGAGGGATCCAGGATCACCGACCGTGGGTTACCCCGTTCGAGGGAGAGCCCAGTGCTCATGCGGTGTCTCTCCCTCGAATGAGGGAAGGGTTCGTCAGCTTTGCCACAGCTCGCCGCCGGTGTCCCAACCGACGAGGCAGAGGTCCGCGATGCCGTCCGCGATGGCCTCGAGTTCGGTCTGCGCGACGGTTCCGTCGGCCGCGAGCTCGGCGACACGCGTGTCGCGCCACACCACGGGGACGGCGGTACGCCGTTCGGGATCGGGCGTTCCTACCTCGGGCCCCAGCACGAGGCCGTCTCCCTCGACGAAGTAGATCCCGGCCCAGACGCAGTCCTCCCGAGCCGTGAGCTCCGTCACGGTCTGCCGTAGCTGCTCGTCGGCGTCAGGCATCGACGTCGTCTCCCTCGAAGGCGAGCACGGTCTCGCGATACTCGTCCGGGACGGGACAGGCCTTGCGCTCAGCGAGGTCGACGTAGACGAGCGTCTGGTGCGCGGTGACCATCAGCAACTCGTCGGGCAGGCGATGGGCTGCGAAGGAGAAGGTCACGCTCGTGCGGCCGAGCCGCGAGACGCGCACACAGACCTCGATCTCGTCGTCGAAGACCGCTGGCGCGAAGTACTCGACGTCGTTCGCTCGCATCACATAGTCGCCCACCTCGCCGCGGCGCTGCAGCAGCCCGAGCGAGCGGAGGTACTCCACCCGGGCGAGGTCGAAGTAGGGGTTGTAGCGGCCGTAGTAGACGATGCCCTGCGCATCGGTGTCCGAGAAGCCCACGCGCGTCCGCGCGCTGAACTTGAAGGGCGGCTTCACGAGCGGATCACCCCCAGCACCTCGTCGCGCTTTTGCTCCATGAGTTGCTCCGAGGTCGCCTCGAGGTTGAGACGGAGCAGCGGCTCGGTATTCGAGGGCCGCACGTTGAAGTGCCAGTCGTCGTAGTCGACGGAGATGCCGTCAAGATGCGAGACGCGCCCGTCCGCGTACCGCTCCTTCAGCTCCTGCAGCTTGAGCGCGACGTCGGGGACCGGCGTGTTGAGCTCGCCCGTGATGAAGTAGCGCTCGCGGAGCGGCGCGAGGATCTCCGACAGTCGTAGGCCCTTCTGCGAGATCAGCTCGAGCATGAGCAGGAACGGGACGACGCCCGTGTCGGCCTGGCTGAAGTCGCGGAAGTAGTAGTGGCCGGAGACCTCGCCGGCAAAGGCGGCGTCCTCCTTGCGCATCCGCGCCTTGATGAAGGCGTGGCCGACGCGGTTCATCAGCGCGACACCGCCGTCGCGCTCGATCGTCTCCGGTACCGCGCGGCTCGCCCGCACGTCGTAGATGATCTTCGCGTCCGGCTCCTTCGCGAGCAGGCTCTCGGCGAACAGCGCGGTGACGAAGTCGCCGGGGACGAACTCGCCCGTGTCGTCGACGAAGAAGCAGCGATCGCCGTCCCCGTCGAACGCGACCCCGAGGTCGGCGCCTTCGTCCAGCGTCTTGCGGACGATGAACTCGCGGTTTTCGGGCAGCAGGGGGTTCGGCTCGTGGTTCGGGAACGAGCCGTCGGGCTCGAAGTAACAGCGAACGGTCTCGATCGGCAATCGCTCGAGCACCGGCGGCAACATCGTCCCGGCCATCCCGTTCGCGGCGTCGATCACGACCTTCAACGGCTTGATCGCAGCGACGTCGACAAACGAGAGCACGCGCTCGACGTACGCCGGCCAGATGTCGTAGCTCTCCCGCGAGCCTTCCCTGACCGTTCCGTCACCGTGCCTGGAACCGGGCCGTGTTTCTTCGGACACAGCGCGGTCGCGGACGTCGAGGAGGCCCGACTCGCCGCCGACCGGCAGGGCGCCACGGCGGACGAGCTTCACGCCGGTGTACTGCTTCGGATTATGCGAGGCCGTGACCATCGCGCCGCCCTCCAGGCCGAGCGAGCCGACTGCGAAATAGACCATCTCGGTGCCGACGAGCCCGAGGTCGAGGACATCGGCTCCGGCCGCGGCCGCGCCGCGCATCAGCGCCTCCTGCATCGCGGCCGACGAGAGCCGCATGTCGCGGCCGACCGCCATCCGGCGCGGCTCGAACTGCTCGACGTACGCTCGCCCGATCGCCTCCGCGCCCGCCTCGTCGAGCTCGTCGGGATAGATCCCGCGCACGTCGTACGCCTTGAACACCTTCGGATCGAGCACGGGCGCGATGCTATGCGACGGCTAACGAGAGGAGAGAGACATGGCGGTGCTCGACCACATCGGGATCGGCGTCACCGACTACCAGCGCAGTAAGGCGTTCTACGAGCAGGCGCTCGCGCCGCTCGGCTACACGCTCATGCTCGAGTTCTCGGGAGCGGCCGCCGGGTTCGGCAAGGACGACGGAGGCCGGCCGTCGTTCTTCATCGAAGCGCACGGGGAACCCGCGAGCGGACGGCTCCACATCGCGTTCGGCGCCGAGAGCCGCGACGCCGTCGACGCCTTCCACGCGGCGGCACTTGAGGCGGGCGGTACCGACAACGGCGCGCCCGGCATTCGCTGGTACCACGACGACTACTACGGCGGCTACGTCCTCGACCCCGACGGCCACAACGTCGAAACCGTCTGCCACAAGCCTGCCTAAGACGCCGCGAGCAAGATGTCGCCGATCGCCCGCGTCGAGGCGGCGTCGGGCGCCTCGCTGATCACGGTCGCCGGCCGCTCGAAGCGGGCGAGCGCGTCGCGCAGCGGCTCGGCCCGCAGCGTCCCCTCGCCGTACGGCAGGTGCTTCGTCTCGTTCCGGTTCGCGTACTGGATGTCGCTGAAGTGGATGTGGAACGGCGCCCCGGGCTCGAGCACGGCGTCGGCTTCGGCGAGGGCCTCCGCGAACGCGTCCGCCGCGAGGAAGGCCCCGTCGCTGGTGGCATGCATGTGCGCGAAATCGAGCACCGGCCTGACGAAGTCGACCTGTGCCGCGATCGCCACCACGTCGTCGATCGAGCCGAAGTCGTTCACGCGACCCATCACCTCGACGCCGAAGGGAACGAGGCGGTCCTTGGTCTCGAGCCGCTCCCGCAGGTCGCCGAGCTGGTCGACGACGTCCGCGATCGTCTGCTCGCGCTCGCGCCCCAGAAAGAAGCCCGGGTGGAAGACGATGAGCCTCGCGCCGCAGGCCTTCGCGAGGCCCGCGGTGTGGTCGAGCATCCCGAGCGCCATCTTGAACTTCTTGCCGCGGTCGGCGTGGCCCATGAAGGCAGCGAGCGGGGCGTGCACCGAGATCGCCACGTCGGCGGCGGCCGCCGCGGTGGCAAAGAGCGGAGCCGAGTCGTAGTCGAGCCAGAAACCGCCGGCGAACCCGATCTCACAGGCGTGGTAGCCCTCCGCGGTCAGCGCGGCGAACGACTCTTCGAACGTCGGCCCCTCCGGTAGTCCGCTCGGGCCGTAGCGAATCTCACCCATTCGCGCAGCCTATGCCGTCCGATCCTATTCCTACTTTGTCGGCATGCCGAAGCGCCCGTCCAGAATCGACCTGCTCGAGCTCGACATCGACCTCCGTCTCGCCGATCTCTGGCGCGAGACGCTCGACGTGACGGACTGGAACCTCGAGGTGGTCGCCGCCTTCCTCAGAGCCGCCTACGGGAAGGGCTACTGCGACGCGCTGACGGAGGACGCACCGGGCTCGCTCTGCCACGAGCACGGGTACCGCATTCCGGCCCGTAAGCCCGCGCAGACGCCGAAGTCCTAACTGCCGCTCCCCGCGCCGCGCGAGGGCTACGATGCCCGCGTGGGATCCAGTCCTGCGCGGCTCGTGATTGCTCTGTCGGTAGCGGCTGCGCTCGCCATCTTCGTCGTCTACACGGCACTCGCCGGCAACGGGGTCGCCGACCTGACTCCGAGCAGCCTCGCCGGGCACACCGGCTACGTCTCGCTCATCGGAAAGGTCGTCGGGTCGACGCAAGGAGACTCGTACTCGCACGGCGGTCTTCGCTTCCGGCTCAAGGACATCGGCCATGCGACTCCGGCCCGCGTCCCGGTCGTCTATCACGGCAGCGTGCCCGACCAGTTCAGGACCGGCCGCGACGTCGTCATCCAGGGAACGCTGCGCAACGGCACGTTTGTCGCCAAGCGGGACTCGCTGATCACGAAGTGCCCCTCGCACTACTCGGCGAAGACCTGACCTGATGGCCCCGCTCGGGCGCGCGGCGCTTCTCCTCGCCTTCGGCCTCGTGCTGTATGCGCTGGTAGCCGGCTCGTACGCCGCGTGGAAGAAGCGGCGGCGGCTCGCGCACTCCGCGCAGAACGCGCTCCTGATCGCCTTCCCGGTGACGCTCGTGGCCGCGATCGTCCTGCTCGTCGCGCTCGGGCGGCGCGACATGACCTTCCAGTACGTCTCGGAGCACACGAGCCACAAGCTGCCGCTCGGCTACGCCCTCTCCGCGTTCTGGGGCGGACAGGAGGGCTCGCTGCTCCTCTGGTTGCTCGTGCTCACGGGCTACGCCGGGCTCGCGGTCTGGCTCAACCGCCGCTCGCGCGAGCTGATCGCGTGGACCGTGCCCGTCTTCGGGCTCGTCGCGGTCTTCTTCAGCTTCATGCTCTGCTTCGTCTCGAGCCCGTTCAACGTGCAGCCGGCGCCGTCGGACGGCCAGGGGATGGTGCCGAGCCTGCAGAACCCGTACATGCTCGCCCACCCGCCGCTGCTCTACCTGGGCTATGTCGGGCTCACCGTCCCGTTCGCGTTCGCCATGGGCGCGCTGCTCTCGGGCCGCACCGACGAGCGCTGGATCGTCGCGACCCGCCGCTGGACGCTCGCCGCCTGGATGTTCCTCGGCGTCGGCCAGCTGATCGGCTCGCACTGGGCGTACGTCGAGATCGGCTGGGGCGGCTACTACGCGTGGGATCCGGTCGAGAATGCCGCGCTGATGCCGTGGCTCGCGGCAACGGCGTTCCTTCACTCGGTGATGATCCAGGAGAAGCGCGGGATGCTGAAGGTCTGGAACATGATCCTCGTCGCGCTCGCCTTCAACCTGTCGCTGTTCGGCACCTTCCTCACGCGCTCGGGCGTGATCGACTCGATCCACTCGTTCTCGAAGAGCTCGATCGGCGGCTGGTTCCTCGCCTTCCTCGTGCTGATGGTCGTGCTCTCCGCCGTCCTGATCCGCTGGCGGCTGCCGCTGCTGCGCACGAAGACGAAGCTCGAGTCGCTCGTGTCGCGCGAGGCGACGTTCCTCTACAACAACCTGCTGCTCGTCGCCCTTTGCCTGACGATTCTCTGGGGCGTCCTCTATCCGATCCTGTCGGACGCGGTGCGCGGCGAGACGCGCTCGGTCTCGAAGCCGTACTACGACTTCTTCCTGCATACGTTCGGGCTGCCGCTGCTGTTGCTGATGGGGATCGGTCCGCTCGTGGCGTGGCGGAAGGCCTCACTCCGCTCGCTCGGGAAGACGTTCGCCGTCCCGTTCGGCGTCGCGGTCGTCACCGGAGTGGTGCTGCTCGTGCTCGGCTTCGGGAGCTCGTGGCCCGGCCTGCTCGCGTACACGTTCTGCGCGTTCGTCGCCGCCTCGATCGTGCTCGAGTTCGTGCGCGGCCGGCGGGCGACCGGCTCCGTCTTCAAGCTGATCGCCCGGAATCGCCGCCGCTACGGCGGCTACATCGTCCACGCCGCGGTCGTCCTGCTCGCGATCGGCATCGCCGGTTCGAGCGCGTATCAGACGGAGCGCGACCAGGTCCTCCGGCCGGGGCAGTCGATCGAGGCAGCCGGCTACAAGCTCACGTACACCGGGCTCAAGGGCGTGAGAGGCCCGAACTACACGGGGTACCGGGCGCTCGTCTCCGTCTCCGGTCACGGCGAGCGCTTCGGGCTCGACCCGGGTGTGAACCACTACTTCATCGAGGGCTTCACGAACAAGGCGGCCATCTACCACGACCCGCGCTCGCTCGGTGACGTCTTCACCAAGGCTCAACTCGCTGGGAAGCACGGCGCCAGGATCGACCTCCAGGTCTTCGTGAAGCCGCTGATCAACCTGATCTGGGTCGCCGGCTTCGTCTTCGTGGCGGGCGCGCTGATCGCGATGTGGCCGGATGCGGTGGAGCAGCGACGCCTCGCCGCGCGGTACGCGGCCGGTGCGGCGCCAGCGGGAATCTGAGGTGGAGTGGGCGCTCGCCGTCGCGGCGATCCTCGCGGTCGTGGCCGTGGTCTTCGTCGCGCGTCCGTTCCTGCGCGACCCCGCTCCAGCGAGCGACCGCCTCGACGAGCTCGCTCCGGAAGCGCGCGAGCGGCTCGCGCTGGCGGAGGAGCGGGACCGCGCGCTTGCGGCCCTGAAGGAGCTCGAGTTCGACCACCGGACCGGCAAGGTCTCGGACGAGGACTACCGGGCGCAGGTCGGGCCGCTCCGCAGGCGGGCTGCGGAGGTGTTACGAGCGCTCGAGGGCGGGGAACAAGCCCGCCGTGAACGCGTCCCCGATCCCGGCCAACGCGTGCCTTAAGTGCGGCGAGGAGCTCCCGCCGGGCGCGCGCTTCTGCTCGAGCTGCGGCGCTCCGGCCGCTGAGCTGCCATCCGTCGAGACCGTGCCCGGCCCCGTCGTGCACGAGAGCGTCGAGCGGCGCTGGCTCGGGCTGCCCGCGCGCTTCGTCCTGCTCTGCCTCGGCTTCGCGGCGTTCGGAGCCTCGATCGGCCTGTTCGCGACGGGAAGCTGGGCCTGGGGCATCGTTCTGCTGCTGCTCGCGATCGTCCTGCTCGCGGCGCTTGCAGAGGCGACGCGACGCAGCGCGGACGCCTGGGTGCAGCACTCGTCGCGCCTGGCGGCCGACGGCCGCGCACACGCCACGACTACCGCTGAGGTCTGGCGCACGAGACTCGACTCCACGGTCAACCGCTGGCGCACGCGCTCGCGGCTCGACGCGATCGACGCCGACCGCGGCCCTGCGCTGCAGGAGCTCGGCGATGCCGTCTGGCGCGGGGACAAGACCGCGGAGCGCGAGGCTCGGGAACGGCTCGTCGAGCTCGAGCAGGAGGGGAAGCGCCTCGAGGACGAGCTCGCCGAGCGGCTGGCAGGCGCCGACGAGAGGATTCGGCGCGCCCGTCTTCCGGCACAGGAGACGCTCATGGTCACGCCGAACGAGCCCAGCCCGCCGTATCCGCCGCCCGATGAGGGCAACCCACCCGAGCCGGCGCAGGTTCCCGAGCCCTATCCGCCGCCCGATGAGGGGACGCCGCCGGTTCCCGCGCCGGACCCCGGCCAGACCGAGAGCGAGTAGCCGGCGCCGCTAGGCTGCGCCGGCCATGGTCGGCGTCCACCATGCGGTCGCGTTCGCGGTCCTCGCCGCGACGTTCGGTGCGGCCGCGGCGGGAGCCTGGACGTACTACCGCCAGCGGGAGGCGCGTGGGATCCTGACGCACCTCCTGGCGCTCGCCCAGACGCTGCTCGTCGCGCAGGTGGGGATCGGACTGCTGCTCCTCTCCAGCCACCATCGCGCGGCGGACAAGCTCCACTACCTCTACGGGACGCTCGCGCTGCTCGCCGTGCTCTCGCCCTGGATGTACGCGCCCACCGATCGGCGCGGCCGCCTCGCGTGGTTCACCGGCGCTACCTTGGTTGCAGGAGCGCTCGCCGTGCGGGCGTACATGACGGCGACATGAGCACGTTCTTCTCCCGCATCAACCCGTTCGTGCGCGGAATGCTGATCCTGGCGGTGATCGCCGGGCTGATCGTCGTGTTCCAGCTCGAGCAGACGCTGATCGCCCTCAGCATCCTCGCGAAGGTCGCCTTCATCCTCGCGATCGCGTACTTCATCTTCCTCATGTGGCGCGAGCGGCGGGAGGGGATCTCGATGTGGCCGCAGCGCGCGCAGTGGGTCTTCTACGGCGCGGCGATCGTGGCGGTCGCGGACGTCGGCGTCTACTGGTACGGCGGCGCCGTCGGCTACGAGGTCATCGCGTTCGTGGCGATCCTCGTGCTGTGCGGCATCGCCATGTGGCGCACCTGGCGCGACCAGCACACGTACGTCTAGAGCACGACGCGGGCCGAGGCGCCGTCGAGCGCCCCGAGCGCTTCCCGGATCGCGACGTAGCGGCCGACGAAGATAGGCGTGTCGCGCTCGGTGTAGCGCGAGGCCTCGCTGTCGCGCAGCCTCAGCATGAGATGCATGAAGTCGGCCGGTTCCTCGCACTCGAAGGCCGTCATGAACTCCTGGTCGTCGATCCCGAACGAGTAGGTGGTGTGGTTCTTGATCCCCGGGAACTCCTCACGGCCGATCCGGATGTGCTCGTCCATCGCCCGCTGGCGCTCCTCCTCGTTCAGCGCGTACCACGGCCGCACCTTCACGAACGGGTAGACGACGAGGTAGGGGAGGCCGTGCGGTGTGATCTTGCGGGCCTTGCGCGCACTCGTGTACTGCGATGCCTTCGTCGTCGCGAGGTACGAGTAGGTCGTCTCGAGCCAACCCGCGAGCGGGGTCGCGTTGAGCGCGACGCCGAGCTCCTCGAGCAGGTCGTACCGCTCCGAGATCTTCCAGAGGAAGAAGTCGGAGTCCGGCCGGACGCCCGCGGTGCTGTACGCCCGCAGGTGCTCGAAGCGCTCCGCGAAGTCCTCGACGACCTCCGCGAACGCTTCCGTGTGCGCCTTGCGCTCCGAGATCGGCAGTCGCCGCCAGGCGGGGTCGACCCGAAAGAACGTGTACGCGACGTACTGACCCTCCACGCCGCGAAATGCTACCGGGGCTCTGCGGGCTCCTCGGCGTCCTCGGGCTCCTCCGTCTGGGCGTCACGCTTGAGCCAGCCGTCGACCTTCTCGCGGAAGCCCTGCGTTGCGTCGCTCGCGTCGCGGTAGAGGTTCCACATCTTGTCCACGTAGTACTCCGACGCCTTGTCAGCGTCCCCGCGCAGATCGCTCTCGCCGCGGCGCGGATAGTGGCCGCCGAGGATGCGGTCGTAGTCGCCGCCGTGCACCCAGTCCATCAGCTGCTGGACGCGCCGTACCGCGTAGGGATGCGTTCCGCGCCGCTCGGCGACGACGCGCAGGAAGCGGTCCCAGCGCGAGTCCCACTCCTCGTACTCGGACGCCTGGCGCAGGAAGGCGTCGAGGTCGAGGCGGCTCGACGGGACACCGGCCGCCATCACCATGAGCAAGCGGGAGGAGACGAGCGGATCGCGGCAGGCGAGTGCGCCGGCGCGGTCGGCGGTCAGCTCCGCAGAACGGGACCACTCGAGCAGCACCGCGAGCACAGCGCGGTACGGGAGCCGGATCAGGAAGGGGAGGACGCCCTGGAGCTGGAGGAGGATCGCGAGCGTCGTCGTGTACAGCACGTGATCCGCCAGCACGTGTCCGAGCTCATGCCCGAACAGCGACCAGAGCTCGTCCGGGTCGAGCATCTCGACGAACTGGGATGACACGACGACGATCGGCCGCTTGGTGCCGATCGCAACCGCGTTCGGGCCAAGCGGGAAGTAGGTCGTGTAGAGGTCAGGCAGCTCCGGCAGATCGAGCGTCTCGCCGGCCCGCTCGTAGACCGTCCACAACTCCGGCAGCTGCTGCGGCCCGATCTTCACGGAGTTCGCGAGCAACATCTGCCGTAGGGCCCGTTCGTACTGGAGCTCGGTCAGCTTCCGCACGACTTGCTGCACGCCCGGGATCTGAGCCAGAGCCTCTGTCGCCGCGCGGTCGGCCGGATGCTGGAACGCCCGCGGCGAGATCCCCTCGAGCCGATGGAGAGTGGGCTGCTCCACGCCTGGAGGCTATCGCTCCGCGCGGCGGCCGCATAGGCTTGCTGCTCCGGGACGAACAAGGGAAAGGAGCCGAGGTGAGGACGGTATTCGCGGGTGGACGCGTGTTCGACGGAACGGGCGCGGCGATCTCCGACGCCGACGTCGCAGTGGTCGACGGACGGATCGACGAGGTCGGCGTGGGACTCGACGGCGACGAGCAGGTGGATGTCTCCGGCTCGACGCTCCTCCCGGGCCTGTTCGACACCCACGTGCACGTGATGTTCGGCCACGTCGACATCTGGAGGTACCTGCAGACGCCGTTCTCGTACCGCTTCTACGACGCGATCAAGAACCTCGACGCGACGATCCGGATCGGCATCACGACCGTCCGCGACGCGGGCGGCGCCGATCTCGGCGTCAAGCAGGCGGTCGAGGAG
>DATFSG010000130.1:0-3333 GCA_035262765.1 Gaiellaceae bacterium
GTCGTCCAGGTGTTCCAGAAGAACGACGCCTGGCTCGGCGGAGTGGACGAGGCGATCGCGATTCTGCGGCTCTGCTCGCACGAGCCCGACGGGCTGACGATCCACGCCCTCCACGACGGCGATCGGGTCGAGCCGTGGGAAACGGTGCTGACGATCGAGGGCGACTACACGACGTTCGCGCACCTCGAGACTCCGTACCTCGGCACGCTCGCGCGCCGCACGCTGATCACCACCAACGTCGTGCGCGTGCTCGAGGCGGCGAACGGCAAACCGCTCATCTTCATGCCGGCGCGCTTCGACCACCACCGCGTCCAGGCCGGCGACGGCTACGCGGCCTACGTCGCGGGGCAGGTCACCGGCTTCGAGATCGGCGTCACGAGTGACGAGCAGGCGTCGTGGTGGGGCGGCCGCGCGATCGGTACGGTGCCGCACTCCCTGATTGCGGCCTACGGTGGCGACACCGTGCTCGCCGCGCGCAAGTTCGCCGAGTGGGCGCCCCCGGAGATGTCCGTGACCGTGCTCGTCGACTTCGAGAACGACTCGGTACGCACGGCGCTCGAGGTGGCGGAGGCGCTCGGCGAGCGATTGTGGGGAGTCCGCCTCGACACCTCCGAGACGTTGGTCGATCGCTCTCTGTGGGGCGAGCTGAGCGACTTCAAGCCGACCGGCGTGAACGAGCGGCTTGTTCGGAACACCCGCGACGCGCTCGACGCCGCCGGCTTTGGACACGTCCGCGTCGTCGTCTCCGGCGGCTTCACGGTGGAGAAGATCCGCGCGTTCGAGGAGCGTGGAGTACCTGTGGACGCGTACGGCGTCGGCTCCTCGTTGATCCGCGGCGCGAACGACTTCACCGCCGACGTGGTGATGACGGACGGGCAGCCGTCGGGGAAGTTCGGACGGAGCCTGCGCGACAACCCGCGGCTCGAGCTCGTCGAGTAAGCGTCAACGCGGGTAGAGCTGCACGTCGAGCCGAGGCGGGAACCCGCTCCAGCAGTCCCCACGGTTGAACGCCGCGAGCACCCGCGCGTGGAGTGTTCCGGGTTCCGTGGCTTGGACCAAATAGAGGCTCTGCCCGTGTTCCCGCCGGAACGGGAACCAGGTCGTCGGGACGCCGGGCTGAAGCGTCCGCTCCCGCGTCAACCCGCCGGCGCGAAAGGCAACACGGGTTGTCGCCGTGGTCGGGAAGACCCGGACACCGAGCGACCACTCCGGCGCTCGAAAGTGGACGCAGTCGTAGCGCCAGTAGACGGTGCCGATGTCCGCGAGCGCAGTGAGGACGTACGCCTTCTGACGCCCGCTCGCAGCTGAGCCCGGGAGGAGCACCACCGCTGCGACGACTGCGGCCAGAACCGTCGTTCTCACGCAGTGACTACGCCGAACGACCGCGAATGCGTCCCTAGCCGAGTCGCTCGGGATGGCCGAGCTGGCCGATCTCGACGATGTCGCGGCGGAAGAACAGCGCGACGGTCCAGTCCATGACGACCCGCGCCTTTCGCGAGCCGAGCGGGAGCTGGTACAGGTGATACGTGCGCGTCACGAACCAGCCGAGGAAGCCGTGCAGGCGAAGGCCGAGCACCTGCGCGATCCCCTTGTGGCGGCCGAGCGTCGCGACCTGGCCGAGCATGCGGTAGCCGTACGGCTTGGGCTGCCCGGTCAGGTTCTTCGCGAGGCGGCGTGCCTGGCGAAGCGCGTGCTGACAGGTCGGCGGGTCGGGCCGGTCGCTGCGGGTGTTGGGGACGTTGGCGCAGTCGCCGAGCGCCCACACGTGCTCGTGCCCGCGCACGCGGAGCACCTCGTCCACCTCGACGCGGCCCTTCTCGTCGAGCGGCAGCGACCACTCGCGCAGGAGCGGGTTCGGCGCGACGCCGGCCGTCCAGACGAGCGTGTTCGTCGCGATCTGCGTCCCGTCGCCGAGCATGGCCCCACCGGCGGAGACCGACTCGAGCGTCGTTTGGACGTGGATCTCGATCCCGCGTTTGCGCAGCTCGGCTGCGGCATAGTCGCCGAGCGGCGGCGGGATGTCGGGCAGGATCCGCGGCGCCGCGTCGACGAGCACCCAGCGGCGCGGCGTCGAGTGCAGGCGCGGGTAGTAGCGGAGCGCGTCCTCGGCGAGGTCGGACAGCTCCGCGAGCGCCTCGACTCCCGCGTAGCCGGCGCCGACGAAGACGAAGGTCAACCGCCGCGTGCGTTCCTCCTCGTCCACCGCCCCGTCCGCTCGCTCGAGCTGCTGCAGGACGTGGTTGCGCAGGTAGATGGCGTCCGCCAGCGACTTGAACGCGAGCCCGTGCTCGCGCAGGCCCGGAACCGGCAGCGTCCGCGGCACGGCGCCGAGCGCGACGACGAGATCGCGCCAGCTCAGCGTGCGGCCCTCGACCTCCGCGGTCCGTGCCTCGAGATCGAGGCTCTCGGCGCGCCCGAGCAGGAGCTCGGCATGGGGGCACATCACGCGCAGCGGGACGACCGCGTGTCGCGGCTCGAGCGTGCCCGACGCGGCCTCGGGCAGCAGCGGGGTGTAGAGCATGAAGTTCTCGGGGCTGACGATCGTCGCCCGGCGCCCGCGCACGAGCCTCGCGACGTACGCGCCGGCAAAGCCGCCGCCGAGGATCAGCACGTCGCGCTCTTCTAGGCTCTGCTGCATGACGCAAGTCTCCGTGATCGGCAGCGGTGCGGAGCACGAGAACAGCGCCGAGCGGGTCGGCCGGCTGCTGGCCGAGCGCGGAGCCACGGTTGTGACCGGCGGGCTCGGCGAGGTGATGGCCGCCGCGTCGCGTGGAGCGAAGGAGGCGGGCGGGACGACGATCGGGATCCTGCCGGGCGAGACGCGCGCGGATGCAAACCCGTGGCTCGACCACGTCGTCGTGACCGGGATCGGGCACGGGCGCAACCTCGCGGTCGTCGCGTCGGGCGATGCCGTGATCGCCGTCGGTGGCCGCTACGGCACGCTCGCCGAGATCGGCTTCGCGCTCACGCTCGGGCGGCCCGTCGTCGTGCTCGAGCCGGGGTGGAAGGTGGAGGGAACGCAGCGGGCGCAGTCGCCGGAGGAGGCGGTGGAGTTTGCGCTTGCGGCAGGCGATGCCGGCTAGTTACGCGGCCGCGTGGCGCTTGCGGAAGCTGCGCGCCTTCTCGCGGTTCCCGCAGACCTCCATCGAGCACCACGCGCGGGAGCGGTTGCGCGACTTGTCGTAGAAGGCGACGCGGCAAGTCTCGTCGCGGCAGGTCTTCAGCCGCTTCCACTCGTCGGTCGGCGCCAGCTCGGCAACCGTCGCGACGAGCCGGCCGATCGCGGCGCGAGCGCCGTCTCCCTCGGGAGCGAGGACCGGGCGGCCGTTCTCG
>DATFSG010000131.1:0-13791 GCA_035262765.1 Gaiellaceae bacterium
CGTGGGCCATGCTGTTGCAGGAGAAGATCGCGGAGCTGTTGCGCCGACCCGAGAAAGGCGCCGACGCCCCGAGCCTCGACTCGATCGAGTCGACGTTGACGGACGGCTACGCCCAGGCGCTCGCGCTCGAGGCCGAGCGGATGCGGATCGAACGACGGCTCGGTGAGGTCGCGCGCGATGCGGGCGAGGTGTCGGCGCACAGCGTCGCCGCCGAGCTCTCTCAGCTCTCCGAACGCCTCGACAGCACCGACGGAGAGATCGTGCGGCTTCGGACGCTCCTGCACTCGCTCCAGGTTCGGGCCCGCACCCTTCGCGGCTCGCGCTCTCGCCGCTAGGTCAGACGATCCCGCTTCTCACGGCGTAGACGGCCGCCTGGATGCGGTTGTCGATCTGGAGCTTCATCAGGATGTTCGAGATGTGGTTCTTGACCGTCTTCGGGCTGATGTGGAGCTCGGCCGCGATCACGGCGTTGTCCTTGCCGTTTGCGATCAGCTTCAGCACCTCGATCTCGCGCTCCGACAGCTCCGCGCGGATCAGCTCCTCGATCTCCGGCTGCGCGCTCGTCGCCCGGATCCGCTGCAGCACCTTCGCGGCGATGTGAGGCGAGATCAGAGCCTCGCCGCGCGCGGCCGCCCGGATGCCCGAGACGAGCTCCTGGATCGAGGCGTCCTTGAGGAGATACCCGCAGGCGCCGGCGAGGATCGCGTCGGTGACGTCCGAGTCCTCGTCCGAGATCGTGAGCATCACGACCCGGGTCAGCGGCGAGACCTCGGCGATGTGCCGGGTCGCCTCGACGCCGCCCATCGACGGCATGTTCAGGTCCATCACGACGACGTCCGGCGTGAGCTCGCTCACGTTGGTGACCGCCTCGGCGCCCGTCGCGGCCTCGCCCACGATCGAGAGGCCCTGCTCCTCGAGCAGGTTCCTGAGCCCCGTCCTGAACAGGTCGTGGTCGTCGACGAGCAGCACCCGGAGCGGGTCCGCCTGCCGTTCCTCAGCCGTCTCCACGAGCTCCGTCACCGCACAAACCTCCCCCCTCTGGCGGCGGAAGTGTACTCAGTAAATCGTGATGGTGACGGTGCGGCGCCCCCAGGAGGCGCACTGGGAGGGCGTCATCCAGAGATCGATGGTGTCGCCCTTGATCCCGCCGCCCACGTCTGCGGCAACGCCGTTGCCGTAGCCGGGGATGTACAGCCGAGTGCCGAGCGGGATCACCGTGGGGTCGACGGCGACGACGCCCTGGCCGACGGGCATCCCGGTCGCGGTGCGGCCGGACAGGTCGTAGCAGGTGGCGCTCACGGTGAGCTGCCGCTTGCCCGTCGGGGCCGAGGGCGTCGGCTGCTGGAGAGTCTGCGACTTCTGCTGGGCGGCATGTGCCTGGGTCACGACGCTGCGCACCTGCGCCGCGCGCAGCTGGGCCTGCGCCCGCAGGGAGGCGACGTACGCGGCCCGGGACGCAGCTGCTGCAGCGACCCGCTGCTCGGCCTGCCGGGCGGCGGCTAGCGAGCGCTGCAGCCGGCGCTCCTCCGCTGCGAGCCGGCGCTGCGACCGGAGCAAGCGGAAGTGCGCCGCGCGCGCTGCTTCGACGATCTGCTTGCTCTGCTCCTCGAGATGCGAGAGAGCGTCGAGCTGGTTGAGCCCCGTGCTGAGCGACTTCGCTCCGAGCACGACGGCGAGCGAGTTCACGTTGCCCCGCTCGTACTGCAGGCGTAGCTCCATGGCCAGGCGATGCTCGCCCGTCCTCAGGGATGCGCGGTCTGCACGCAGCTCGCTCTTGAGGGCCGTCCGCTGCTTGCGGAGGTTGGCCGCCGCCGTCTGGAGCGAGCCGAGCCGCCCGTGCCAGGCCTGCAGCTTCGAATCGAGGGCGTAGAGGCTGAGCAGCGCCTGATGAGTCCGTGAGCCGAGGTCTCGGTTCGTCAGGTCGACGCTCCCGGCTCCGCCGTTCTCGCTCGCGCCGGAAGCTGCGAGCGCGGCCGACGCCGCGACGAGCGCGAGCGCGGCGACGAGGGCGCCGAACCGCACGGCGCGGGATCTCCTCCCCCGGAGCATGACGGGGGACCGTAGTTGACGACGCGTCTTTCTGCGGCGACTGCGGGCCTCAGGAGCAGACGGTTGTGCCAAATTGCAGCATTTTCGTGACGGTTCTCCGTGCGAGTGTCCGGCAAGCTTGTTACCGTGCACCGCTTGTGACGGACGGGAGGACGTCATTGCGCGTGCCGCTGCGGCTAGTTGCGCTTTCGGCACTTCTAATCGGCCTGCTCTTCGCGGCCGTTCTCGGGACCTCGGTTCCCCGTGCGCATGCCGACTCGATCGGGGCAAAGCGAGCGCAGGCCCAGGCCGTGCTTGCGAGGCTGCAGCAACTCGACAGCGCCGCGCAGAAGGCGAACAGCCGCTATCACGCGGCGAGCCGCAAGCTACGACAGGTCGAGCGCAAGCTGCGGATCAATCACCAGGCGCTGGGCGTCGCGCGCGGCAATCTCGGGCATGCGCAGCGTGCGCTCGAGAGGCGCCTCGTTGCGAGCTACACGTCCCAGGGTGAGCAGTCCTCGCTCGCCGTTCTCCTCGGCGCTCGCAGTCTCAGCGACCTCATGGCACGCATCGAGTCGGCGAACTCGGTGTCGAAGGAGGACGCGACGCTCGTCCACCAGGTGATCTCGTTCCAGCAACAGGTCGTGCACCGGCGGACGTTGCTCCGTACTGAACGCGCACGCCAGCACCGGCTGGTCGTGCAGCGCGCAGCGGAGCGCAACCAGGTCGAAGGCAGGCTCGCGTCCGAGCGCCATCTATACGGCACCGTCCGCGCTCAGATCTCGCAGATGATCGCGGCGCAGCGGGCGAGCCAGCTGAGAGCTGCGCAGGCCGCACGGGTTGCGCAGACGCAGGTCGCGTCGCCGAAGCTCGACTTCAACCCAGGGCCGGTCAGCAGCTCGATCCCGGGCGACCGCTACGCCAGCACCGTGGGCATCGCGATGCAGTACCTCGGCGTCCCCTACGTCTGGGGCGGCGAGAGCCCGAGCGGCTTCGACTGCTCCGGCCTCGTCGCGTACGTCTACGCCCAGGTCGGCGTCCATCTGCCGCACTACACCGTCGCGCAGTGGGATTACTCGGACGCCGTCTCGGTACCGCGGAACCAGCTCGAGCCCGGCGACCTCGTATTCTTCTACGGCCTAGGTCACGTCGGCATCTACGTCGGCGGCGGGAACTTCATCCACGCCCCGCACACGGGCTCCGTCGTCCGCATCGACAGCCTGAACGAGGCCGGGTACTCGAGCGAGTACGACGGCGCGAAGCGCATTCTCGGCTAGCTGTCGCGCTCGCCCGCGTAGAGCTCTTCGATCTCGTCTGCGAAATGCTCGTGGATGACCCGGCGGCGTAGCTTCAGCGTCGGCGTCACCTCACCCTCTTCCTGCGAGAAGTCGCGAGGGAGAATCGCAAACCGCTTGATCTGCTCGACGCGCGTCCGGTCGCGGTTGACGTCGTCCACGAGCTCCTGCACGAGCGCCTGCGGGTCGCGGTCGCTCGAGGCGAGCTCGGCGTCGTCGAGCGTGACGAGCGCCGTCACGTAGGGCCGCCGGTCGCCGACGATCAGCGCCTGCGAGACGAAGCGCGACGACTTGAGCGCGTTCTCGAGGTTCTGCGGCGCGATGTTCTTGCCGCCGGCGGTGATGATGAGGTCCTTCTTGCGGTCGGTGATCCGGAGGAAGCCGTCCTCGTCGAACTCGCCGACGTCGCCGGTGCGGAACCAGCCGTCGTCGGTGAGGGCGGCCTCCGTCGCCTCGGGATCCTTGTAGTAGCCGGCGAAGACCGAGTCGCTACGGATGAGGATCTCGCCGTCGTCGGCGAGCCGGACCTCGGCTCCGTCGACGGGCCGGCCGACCGTGCCGATCCGGAAGTCCCCGGGCTCGTTGACCGTGGCCGAGCTCGCCGTCTCGGTCAGGCCGTAGCCCTCGATCACGGGCACGCCGAGAGCGTGGAAGAACTCCATCACATCGGTCGAGAGCGGCGCGGCGCCCGAGACCCCGACGCGAAGACGTCCCCCGAGCTTCTCGCGCACCTTCGAGAACACGAGGCGGTCGGCGACGCGCTGCTGCCGGGCGAGGATGCCGGTCACCCGGACTCCGTCCCGGTTGGCGCGGCTCGTGCGCGCGCCCACGCCGAGCGCCCACTGCCCGATCCGGGTGCGCATGCCTCCGGCGCGCTCGATCTCGCCCAGCGCGTTCGCGTGGATCTTCTCGTACACGCGCGGAACCGCCGGCAGGACGGTTGGCCGCACCTCTGCGAGTGCCTCGGGCACCCGCGCGACGTCGGCCACGAGCGCGACGGTCGTCCCGCGATGCGTCGCCGCCTGATGCGCGAGCCGCGCGTAGCTATGGGCCATGGGCAAGAAGAGAAGGCAGATGTCGCCCGGCTGGTTCATCCCCTCGACGACGCGGCTCGCGGCGTTGACGAGGTTGCGGTGCGTGAGCATGCAGCCCTTCGGTGGCCCGGTCGTGCCCGACGTGTAGATCAGCGTCGCGAGGTCGTCCTCTTCGACCGACTCGGGTCGCAGGTGCTTGGCCAGCCGCCCGTCCGACTCGAGCTTCTCGAGCCAGTCGAACGGGATGATCTCCCGCAGCTGCGGGAGCGCGCCGCGGATCGAGACGAGCTTCCGCGTCTGCTCCTCGTCCTCGGTGAAGGCGAGCACTGCTTCGCAGTGGCCGAGGATGTACTCGCACTCCTTTGCGGAGCTCGTGGGATAGAGGCCGACGACGACGGCGCCGATCGACATCACGGCCCAGTCGAGCAGGATCCACTCGAGCCGGGTGCGCGAGAGGATCGCGACGCGGTCGCCGTGGCGCACGCCGCGCGCGAGCAAGCCCTGCGCGAGCGCCTCGACGCGCTCGGCGGCTTCGTCCCACGGGACCGGCCGCCAGCCGTCCTCCTGCTCCTCGAGATAGGCGGGCTGTTCCGGCGCGTTGCCCACGGCGTCGCGCCAGAGCTCGGGCGCGGTGCGCCGCTCCATGCGCTCATCGTAAAAGCCGACGCGGAGTTTTGGTCCCGGACCACAGCGAAGGCGGCTTTCGCCATCTCCGCTGTGTCTGAGTTGCCCGCCCACAAGGAGCATGGCTATACGATTTTTATCGTCTTCCGTTGTAATCCCGCGTCCCTCGTTCGAGGGATCCCAGACCAAAAGAGAGGGCGCGGTTTCGCGCGCCCTCTGTCGTTCGGTTGCTCGGTGCGGCTGCTAGCCGGTGTACGAGGGACAGGGGTCCGTCGTCACAGGAGTAGTGCCCGAGTCGCCGTTGATCACCTGGCCACCCGGCCCCTCGACGTACGCCCAATGGCCGCCGTCGACTGCCGAGATGCAGTACTTCTGCGCGTTGCTCGTGCCGGCCTGGGCGGTCACGATGCCGGTCGAGCCGCTGCTCGAGACGACGAGACCGGAGTCGTAGTCGGTCTTGAGCTCGGAAGCGGACATCGGGTTGGTCGAGTCCGTGTAGCTGTTGTGGTCCGAGTAGTACGCCTCGGCATCCGGAATCGCCGAGCGGACGTCCGACATCGCCGCCGTCTGCTGGGCCTTCTTCTGGAAGCCCAGGTAGGACGGAATGGCGATCGCAAGCAGAACGCCGATGATGATCAGGACGACGAGAAGCTCGATGAGCGTGAAGCCGCTCTCGTCCGTGAGCGCGCCGCGGCGCTCGTGAAGCTTGGCCAGCATGTAGTGACTCCTTTTCCTCGGATAGGGCCGCCGGCCGCTACATCGGACGGCGAATTACCTGGCCTCTTCATCGGATAGCGAAGCGATCGCGCCCTACCCTCGTGTGAGGGATTCGCGCGGGATGGCATCCCTCACAGTGGTGTGGGAAGGGAACCCGATGAAAATCGAGAATTCGGGCAGTCCCTAACTAGACTGGGACCTCTCATGCGGACTATCTGGAATGGATCGATCAGCTTCGGCCTCGTCAACATCCCCGTTGGCCTGGCGCTCGCGACCCAGCGGCAGGACGTGTCGTTCCGCACGCTCCATCGCGAGTGCGGCACGCCGATCAAGCAGAAGCGCTACTGCCCTGTGCACGAGCGGGACGTCGAGCCCGACGAGCTCGTCAAGGGCTGGGAGTTCGCGAAGGGCCAGTACGTCCTCGTCGAGGAGGGCGATCTCGAGGCCGTCGCGCTCACGCGCTCGCAGTCGATCGCGATTCTCCGCTTCGTCCGGCTCGAGGACGTCGATCCGGTTTTCTTCGACCGCACGTACTACCTCGCCCCCGCCGACGCCGATGCGCAGCGGAAGCCGTACGTCCTGTTGCTGCGCGCGATGGAGGACTCGGGCATGGCCGCGGTCGGCAAGTTCGTCCTCTGGGGCAAGGAGAACCTCTGTCTCATCCGCGCCAAGGCCGGCGCGCTGCTGCTCGAGACTCTCTTCTTCGCCGAGGACGTTCGCGCGCGCGACGAGATCGAGGAGGCCGTGGCCGAGACGGACGTGCAGGATGCGGAGCTGAAGCTGGCCGAGCAGGTCATCTCCAGCCTGTCCGGCGACTGGACGCCCGAGGACTTCGAGAACGACTACCGGCGCGATCTCGCGCAGATGCTCGAGGCGAAGCTCGCCGGCCAGGAGATCGTCGCGCCGGAGCCCATCACCGAGGCGCCCGTGATCGATCTGATGGAGGCGCTACGTCAGAGCGTCGCCGACGCGCAGAGCCGCCGCTCGGCGGAGGGCTCCAAGGACGGGAAAGCCGGCACGAAGGCCGGCTCCCGATCTCGCCGCAAGACGCCGGCGAAGAAATCCGCCTGACGCTTCAGGGCTACGCCGCGGGCTGCTGCGCCGCCAGCTGTTGCTGCGTCATCTCGAAGAGGTACTTGTCGATCTTCCCGTGGTAGATCGGCACGCCCTCTTCGACACACACCCGGATCACCTCCTGCCTGTCGATCTTGAGCTCCTTCGACAGTTCTTCGGGCGTGAGGTGATTGGCCATAGATTGGCTCCTTCCCCTGGAACGAAAAAACCCGCCGCGCGCAACGCGCTGGCGGGCTAGATCGCACCCTGGCTTGTCGTGGTCGCGGACATCACTCGGCCCGCCCTGCGGAAACATCCATTGCTCAAGATTATGCATCAGTGGTGACGGACTGCAAACGTCGATTGGACGGTTTTGTGAACGGCGAGCTTCGCTGGCGCGGAGCGCGGCTCCGTTATGCGGTTGGGGGTGACGGTCCGCCGCTCGTGCTGGTGCACGGGCTCGGCGGGACGATCGAGAACTGGCGGGCGCTCGCGCCGCCGCTCGCCGCAAGTCATCGCGTGATCGTTCCCGACCTGCCGGGGCACGGACACTCCGCTCCGCTGCCTGAGGCGCGGGACGTCGATGCTCTGGCAGAGGCAGTTCTCGAGATCGCGGCCGCCGAGGATGCTCACAGCGCCGTCTGGATCGGCCACTCGCTCGGCGGCGTCGTCGGCCTCCGCGCCGCGACGCTGCGTCCCGACGCGGTTCGCGGGCTCGTTCTCGCCGCGGCCGCCGGCATCGGCTCGGCCTCGCGTGCTGCTCAGGTCACGCTCGCAGTGCTCGGCGTCGCGCGTCCGGGACGCCTGATCGCGCCGCACCGGCATTCATGGGCGCGCTCACGGCTCGGGCGCCGGGCCGCGTTCGGCTGGTGGGGAGTGGCGGATCCCGACGGGCTGGAGCCCGAGCTCGCGGAGGCGTTTCTCGAAGGGCCAGCAAATCACACCGACATGCGCCAGGCCGGGCGCGCGTTGCTCGTCTCGGACCCGCGCGCCGAGCTCGACCGCGTTACCTGCCCGTGCCTCTGCCTCTGGGGAGCGCGCGACCACTGGGTCCGCGTCGACGACGGCGTCGAGTACGCCCGGCGTCTGCGTGCGCCGCTGCGGATGATCGCCGGCTGCGGCCATTTGCTGATCGGCGAGCGGCCGGACGCTTGCCTCGCGGCGATTCGCGAGTTCGTCGACTCGCTCGACTAGACCGCCGCCGGCGCCTCGAACGGAATCACCTCTCCGCCTTCCTCTTCATCGTGCCGAGGGCCGCCGCCGAGGAACTCGATCCGCCCGGCGACCACCTCGAGCGCGCTCCGCCGCTTCCCGTCGTCGTCCCACGAGCGGGACTTGAGCCGCCCGCCGACGGCGATCCGCCGCCCCTCGCCGAGATACTCGGCGCACAGCTCGGCCTGCCGGTCCCACGCCGAGACGCGCACGAAGTCGGCGCCGCCGTCGCGGTTCGCACGGTCGACCGCGAGCACGCAGCTCGCGACCTTCTTCTCCGGCCCCACCTCGCGCAGCTCCACCTCGGTTGCGAGGTTGCCGATCAGCGTCACCACGTTCACGGAGTGGACGGTAGGCGGGAACCCGTCACGGCAGGGTCGAGGGTTTGTGCCGATTTGCAGATAAAGTGGCGCCTGCGATGGGCCTCTTCTCGGGATTGACCGGCTTCGGCGGCCGCGACATGGCGGTGGACCTGGGCACCGCGAACACGCTCGTCTACGTGCGTGGACGCGGCATCGTCCTGTCCGAGCCCTCGGTCGTCGCCATCGACCAGCGGTCGGGCGAGGTGCACGCGGTCGGCGTCGAGGCGAAGCGGATGCTCGGCCGGACGCCGGGGACGATCCAGGCGATCCGTCCGCTGAAGGACGGCGTGATCGCCGACTTCGACGTGACCGAGCAGATGCTGCGCCACTTCATCCAGAAGGTGCACCAGCACCGCTTCGCGCATCCGCGCGTCGTCGTCTGTGTCCCGTCCGGCGTGACGGGCGTCGAGAAGCGCGCGGTCGAGGAGGCAACGCTGTCGGCCGGCGCGCGCCAGGCTTACCTGATCGAGGAGCCAATGGCCGCCGCGATCGGCGCTGGGCTCCCCGTCGCCGAACCGACCGGGAACATGATCGTGGACATCGGCGGCGGCACGACCGAGGTCGCCGTCATCTCGCTCGGTGGGATCGTCGTCTCGCAGTCGCTGCGCGTCGGCGGTGACGAGATGGACGAGGCGATCATCAATCACATCAAGCGCGACTACAAGCTCTTGATCGGCCAGCAGACGGCGGAGGAGATCAAGCTCGAGATCGGCTCGGCGTGGGACCTGCGCGAGGAGCTGCAGGCCGAGGTTCGCGGCCGCGACATGCTCACCGGCCTGCCGAAGACGGTCATCCTCACGTCGGAGGAGGTCCGGCGCGCGCTCGACGAGCCCGTCACGCAGATCATCGAGGCGATCAAGTCGACGCTCGACAAGACGCCACCGGAGCTCGCGGCGGACATCATGGATCGCGGGATCGTGCTCGCCGGCGGCGGCTCGCTCCTGACCGGTCTCGACGAGCGCCTGCGCCACGAGACCCAGATGCCCGTTCACCTCGCCGAGAGCCCGCTCACATGCGTCGCGGTTGGCTCCGGCCGCAGCCTCGAGGAGTTCGAGGCGATCCACCGCAGCAACAAAGCGCGCTCGCGCAACGGCCGCCACCGCTACTAGCGCATAGGCGCAAGCCGATCAGCCCAGTCGACGGGCGCCCGCGGTAACCTGTTGCGGTGGCTCCACCAAGTCGCAGCGCTCGCGCCGCGGTCCTTGCCTCGTCGGTTCAGCGCTCGAAGCCTACGCCGTACCCCTCGAAGGCTCGCAGCGCACTCATCCGCCGGGTGATCGTCGTCGGTCTCGTCATCGTCGCCCTGGCGTTGATCACGATCTCGTTCCGCTCCCCGACGGCAGGAGCGCTCCACGACATCCAGGGCGCCGGCTCGACCGCGCTGCGACCGTTCGAGATCGCGGCGAATCGGGTCGCGCAGCCGTTCCGCGACGCATACGACTACTTCCGCGGCCTCGCGAATGCCAAGGACGACAACAAGAAGCTGAGACGCGAGATCGCAGCGCTTCGCGCGAAGGACATCCACAGGGCCGCACTGGCCGCGCAGGTACCGGCCCTCTTGCGGCTCTTGCACTTCGAGCAGGGCTCGCGTTTCCCGAGCGGCTACAGCGTCGTCAACACCGCGGTCCTCACGCCGCCCGGCGGTCCCTTCGCCCATTCGCTCGCGATCGACGCAGGATCGTCCGCGGGGGTACGGCTCGACTCGCCGGTCGTGGACGGCGCCGGCCTCGTCGGGATCGTCTCCAACGTCTTCCCGGAGACGGCGAGCGTGACCCTGCTCACCGATCCGGACAGCTTCGTCGCGGCCGTCGACCTCAAGACCGGGGTCCGCGGGATGGTCCACACCGGGCCGGGCGGGACGTTGATCCTCGACCAGGTCGGGAAGCAGTTCAGAGTGAACGCAGGCGACAAGCTCGTCACCGCCGGGACGCACACCGCGCGCTATCCGGATCTCTATCCGTACGGCATCCCGATCGGGACGGTCTCCTCCGTGAGCGCCACCGACACGGCCACGTACCTCCAGGTGCAGGTACAGCCCTTCGCGAATCTCGGCTCGGCCAGTGCGGTCGGGGTGCTTGTCACCAAGAAGCCGCATCGATGACCCTCGGCGACGGCGTCAAGGCCGCCGCCCTGCTCTTCGTCGCGGCGGTCGCCCAGGTCTCGATCTTCTCCGGGATTCACGTGTTCGGGGCTGTGCCGGACGTCCTGCTCGTCACGCTCGTGGCGCTTGCCCTGCTCCGCGGGAGCGTCGCCGGCGCCGTGGGCGGGTTCTTCGCCGGGCTCCTCGTCGACACGGCCACGCTCGGCACGCTCGGCCTGACTTCGCTCGTGCTGACGCTCGGCGGTTACTGGATCGGGCGCTACGGAGAGACGACGGGCCGTGACCGGGCGCATGCGCCGTTCCTGTCTGTCGCCGTCGTGACCGTCCTCTACCAGCTCGGGCTGCTCGTCGTGCACTTCGTCCTCGGCGAGAGCGCCCCGGCGGGCGCGGTCGCCCGCAGCCTGCTCCCTGCGATCGTCCTCAATCTGATCCTCACCGCGCCGATCTACGCGCTCGTGCGCCGGCTGTTGCGGCCGGTCGCTCGGGACGAGTTGACGGCGGAGGTACAGCTCCTTGGCTAGCACTCCCTGGCCGCCGGGCCGGATCCCGTCGCGGCGCGTGAGAGCGGAGCAACCGGACGCCGGCGCCGAGACGGCGGTCGAGCCGTACCGGCTGACGCCGAAGCTCGCACGGCGGGTCGCGCTGCTGAGCGCTCTCGTCGTGATCGGCTTCGCGGCGCTGTTCATGCGCCTGTGGGCGCTGCAGGTGCTCGCCGGGTCGCAGTACGCCGCGCGCGCGCAAGCGAACCAGGTTCGCGAGGTGCGCGTGCAGGCGCCGCGGGGGCCGATCCTCGACCGGCGGGGCAACGTCCTCGTCGCCAACGAGCCGGTCACCTCGGTCGAGCTCTCGCCCTCGGGCATGCCGAAGGCCCTTCCGAGCCGCGTGGCCGAGGTCCGCGCTCTGGCGCATGTCACGGGCATCTCGGTCCGGCATGTGACCAAGCTGATCCTGCAGCGCCGGAAGGACGGCGACATGCTCGACCCGATCGTCGTCCGCACGCGCGCCACCGGCCCGATGCTCACGTATCTCGAGGAGCGGTCGGCCCAGTTCCCCGGGCTGACCCTCGCCCGGACCTACATCCGGCGCTACCCGCACGGAGACCTCGCGGCGCAGCTCCTCGGCTACGACGGCCAGATCTCACAGGGCGAGCTGAAGACGTTCGGCAAGGACGGCTACGCCCCCGGTGACGTGATCGGCCAGACCGGCGTCGAGTTCGGCTTCAACGCCTACCTGCGCGGGATCCCCGGCCTGGCCCGCGTCCGCGTCGACTCGCTCGGCCGGCCCAAGAGCCCGCGGCTGCTGACGACGGCGCCGCAGCAGGGTCAGTCGGTGCGACTGACGCTCGACACCGGGCTGCAGGTCGCGGCTCAGAACGCGCTGAACGACGGCATCCAGGCCGCCGTCAACAACGGCCAGTTCGCCGCGGACGGGGGCGCGATCGTCGCGCTCAACCCGAAGGACGGCTCCATCCTCGCCCTCGCCTCGTCGCCGTCGTACAACCCCTCGGTCTACTCGGGGCGGGTCACGACGAAGGCGCTGAATGCGCAGGGGCTCGGCTCCGCGCAGTCCGCGCAGATGCACAACTACCCGGGCATCGACCGCGCCCTCGACGCCACCTATCCGCCCGGCTCGGCCTTCAAGCCGCTCACCGCGATTGCGGCGCTCGAGGAGCACCTCATCAGGCCGTACAAGTTCTATCCCTGCACCGGGACGTACACGGCCCCGCAGGACCGCTCGCACCACGTCTTCCACAACTGGGACCCGAACGTCGACGTGGGGATGGACCTGCCGACTGCCCTCGCCCAGTCCTGCGACACCTACTTCTATGCCGTCGGCGACGGCTTCTACGCGCTGCCGCCGGACCGCGGCCAGCCGCTCCAGAAGTGGGCGCGCAAGTTCGGCTTCGGCAGCACGACGGGGGTCGACGTCCGGCCGGAGGTGGGCGGGCTTGTGCCGACGATCGGCTGGAAGCACGCCATGTTCACGCGCAAGACCGATCCGACCAACTGGCGGATCGACCGCCTCTGGAAGCCGGGCGACTCGATCACGCTCGCCATCGGCCAGGGTGATCTGCTCGTGACGCCGATCCAGATGGCGCGGCTCTACGCAGCGATCGCGAACGGTGGCAAGCTCGTCACGCCGCACGTTCTGATGGACGTCCAGAACCCGAATGGGACGATCGTGCCCACGACCGCACCGCCGGCGCCGCGGGCGATTCCCGGGCTCAATCCGAAGTATCTGAAGCCTGTCCGGCAGGGCCTCTTCATGGGGACGCACGATCCGTCGGGGACGTCGTACGGCGTCTTCGCCAACTTCCCCTACTCGATCGCCGGCAAGACGGGCACCGCCCAGAAGGTCGTGCGGCTGCCCGGCACCAACTACAACCACATCGAGAGCCAGTCGTGGTGGTGCGGCTATGGTCCGACGAACGACCCGAAGCTCGTGGTCTGCGCCGTGATCGAGAACGGAGGCGAGGGCGGCTCGGCCGCCGCGCCGGCGGCTGAGCGGGTGTTCGCGAAGTTCTTCCACGTCCAGTCTGCGCAGCAGACCTACATCCATTCCGACTGATGCTCGAGTACGCCGGATCCCAACGAGCAGGACTGAGCGCCGAGCGCGAGCAGCCGCATCCGCTCGCCGTCCTCCGCTCCTTCGACTGGATCCTGGTCGTCGGGGTCGCTGCGCTTGTTCTCGTCGGGCTCTGGGGTGTCTCCGGGATCACGAGGTACGCGGTTCCGAACGACCCGACCTACTACCTCAACCGCCAGATTCTCTACGCGTGCGTGGGGGCAGTCGTGCTCGTCGCCGCGGCGCTGATCGATCCCGACATCTACCGGCGCTACTGGCGGGCGATCTTCACCGGCACCTGCCTCGTCATTGCCTTCGTCCTGCTCGTCGGGCATGCGTCCCACGGCTCCACCCGGTGGATCAGTCTCGGCTTCTTCACCTTCCAGCCGTCGGAGTTCGGAAAGCTTCTCTTCGTCCTCGCCCTCGCGGGCATGCTGTCCGAGCGCCAGCGTGACCTGAACCGCTGGGGGACGACGCTGCGGGTCATCGGGCTCGGGCTCGTGCCCGTGCTGCTCGTCTTCATCCAGCCCGACCTCGGCACGGCGCTCGTCTACATGGCCGCGCTTGCGGCGATGCTGTTCGTCGCCGGTGTCCCGTGGCGGCATCTTGCCGTGCTCGGGGCTGCGGTCGTGCTCGTGGTGGCCGGCGTCCTCTGGGCAGCCCCGGCGGCCGGCGTCAGCGTGCTCAAGAGCTACCAGCAGCAGCGCCTGACCTGCTTCATCCACCCGTCGACCTGTCCCGCTGGACAGGGCTACAACCTCGACAACTCGCTGACGGCCATCGGCTCCGGCGGGTTCCGG
>DATFSG010000132.1:0-3510 GCA_035262765.1 Gaiellaceae bacterium
GACGCCGCCGGCGACGGGGATCGTCTCGCCGAAGTTCTTGTCGACGGCGCCGGCGTAGTAGTGGAAGACCTGGGCCACCATGCCGACCTCGCCGCGCGCGCCCTGGATCGGCTTGCCGACGTTGCGCGACTCGAGGCGCGCCAGCTCCTCGCCGTGCTCCTCGACGAGCGTCGCGAGCCGCCGCAAGAGCCTGGCCCGGTCGGTGGGAGCGACGGCGCGCCAGTTAGGAAACGCCTCCTTCGCGCGGGCGACGGCCGCGTCCGTCTCCTCGACGCCGGCCGCCTCGACCTCGGCGATGGTCTCCTCGGTCGCCGGGTTGAGGATCGCGGTCACTTGCGCGCTGCCTCGACGAGCTGCTCGAAGAGGCGCTGATCCTCGCCCGCCTCGGGATGCCACAACACCCCGACCACGAACGGCTTCTCGGGATCCTCGATGCCCTCGACCGTGCCGTCTTCGGCCCAGGCCACCTCGCGGAGCCCCTCGCCGACCGGGCCGATGCCCTGGTGATGGTGCGACATCACCTGGCCGCGAACCTCGCCGATCCGCGACGAGGGATCGACGCGGACGGTGTGCTCCGAGAACTCTCCGAGGACCTCGCGGTGCTCCTCGTGTCCCACGATCTCGGGCAGGTGCTGGA
The DNA here is from genome assembly GCA_035262765.1 of Gaiellaceae bacterium. GTDB lineage: Bacteria > Actinomycetota > Thermoleophilia > Gaiellales > Gaiellaceae > Palsa-739. The sequence continues at coordinate 638 of DATFSG010000132.1, forward strand.
CGATCCCGCCGCCCCGCGCGACGTTGAGCACTTCGAAGCCGCGGCAGATCGCGAGCACCGGCAGGTCGCGGGCGAGCGCGGCCTCGAGCAGCGAGAGCTCGCCGCGGTCGCGCTCGGGGTTCGTGCCCGTCGTCTCCGGATGCGCCTCCTCACCGTACTCACCGGGCTCCAGGTCGTTGCCGCCGGAGAAGATCAGACCGTCGAGCGCGTCGAGCACCTCGTCGACGCCGTCGTCGTCTGGCGGCACGAGCACGGCCCGGCCGCCCGCCCGTTCGACAGCCCGGACGTAGTCGTACGGGATGAGCGCGGCCTCGACCTGCCCCCAGTGCCCCCATGACGCCGGCTCGACGTACGTCGTGATGCCGATCAACGGTTTGGTCAACCGCGCTCGAACATCCTCTCGCGCTCGTAGCCGGTCACGGTCTGGTCGAACAGCTCCTGCTCGGTGCGCGCGTAGTTCAGGTAGTGGTCGACCACCTCGTCTCCGAGCAGCCGCCGCGCGAGTGAGCTCGACTCGAGGCGCGCGATCGCCTCGCGCAGCGCGTGCGGGAACCGCTCCACATCCGACTCGTACGCGTTGCCCTCGAACGCCGGTTTGAGCTCGAGCTTCTCCTCGATGCCGTACAGACCGGCGGCGAGCAGCGCGGCGAACGCGAGGTACGGGTTCGCGTCGGCGCCCGGGATCCGGGTCTCGGGCCGCGTCGCCGAGCCGTGGCCGACCACGCGAAAGCCGCACGTCCGGTTGTCGTAGCCCCACGCGAGCGTGGTGGGAGCCCAGCTGCCCGCGGCGAAGCGCTTGTACGAGTTGACGACCGGCGCGACGAAGATCGCGAGGTCGCCGAGGCACGCGATCTGCCCCGCGAGGTAGTGCCGGAAGAGCTCGGTCTCGTCGGCGAACGCGTTCTTTCCGTCCTGCCAGAGCGAGGAGTGGATGTGGCACGAGGAGCCGACCCACTCGTGATGCGGCTTTGCCATGAAGGTGACGGAGCAGCCGCGCTGGTGGGCGATCTCCTTGAGGCCGGTCTTGTAGACGACGTGGTCGTCGGCGGTGCGCAGCGCGTCGCGGAAGCGGAAGTTGATCTCGTGCTGGCCGGCCCAGGCCTCGCCCTTCGAGGACTCGACGACCATCCCGGCGGCCTTCATCGAGGTGCGCACCTCGCGCAGGAACGGCTCGTCGAAGCTCGCCGCGAGGATGTGGTAGTCGAGGATGTACGGCACCGACGGCGTGAGGTCGTGGTAGTGCTTCGCGTGCGCCTCGAGGTAGCTCTCGCGGAACAGGAAGAACTCGAGCTCCGAGCCGAACATCGGGTCGAAGCCGAGCGCCCGCGCCTTCTCGACCTGCGCCTTCAGCACTTGGCGCGGCGACGGGGCGACCGGCGTCCCGTCGTGCCACTCGACGTCGCACTGCACCATCACGGTTGCCTCGTGCCACGGGATCCGCCGCAGCGTGGACAGGTCCGGCCGCAGCCCGAAGTCGCCGTAACCGCCCTCCCAGCTCGCGATCGCGTAGCCGGGGACGGGATCCATCTCCATCTCCAGGGCGAGGAGGTAGTTGCAGCCTTCGCCCGGGTGGCCGGCCTCATTCTCGGCCAGGAAGAACTCGGCGTCGAGCCGCTTTCCCATCAGCCGGCCCTGCATGTCGGTGAAGCAGGCGATGACCGTGTCGACCGCACCCGACTCGGCATCTGCACGCAGCTCGTCGAGGCTCAGCATCCGCCAATCCTCTACCAAAAGGGTTGACAGCGATAGCCGTGCGGGCGGTTAATAGGCGATCCCCGAGACTTGGAGGGCTCGATGAGCGACACATCCGCCGAGTCGAGCGCGGTGCTCGACGACCGCGCGACTCTGCACCGGCTCGGCTATGCACAGGAGCTGTACCGCTCGATGGGGGGCTTTCAGAACTTCGCGATCTCGTTCACGATCATCTCGATCCTGGCGGGCTGCCTGACCTCGTACTACATCGGGTTCAACCAGGGCGGGCCGGTCGCGATCACGTGGGGCTGGCTGATCGTCGGGCTGGCCTGCACGTTCGTCTCGATGGCGATGGGCGAGATCGCCTCGACCTACCCGACTGCGGGCGGCCTCTACTTCTGGGCGTCGAAGCTCGGGGGCCCCGCGTGGGGCTGGTTCACCGGGTGGTTCAACCTGGTCGGCCAGATCGCCGTGACCGCTGCGATCGGCTTCGGCTGCGCGATCTTCATGACCTCGCTGTTAAACCTGCTCTGGGGTTACTCGAACGGGTTTCGCTGGATCTATCTCATGTACGCGGTGATCATGCTCGGCTCCGGGCTGATCAACATGTTCAAGGTCTCGATCACGGCCGCCCTCAACGCCTTCTCGGCCTGGTGGCACATGGTCGGCGTGGTGGTGCTGATCGCGATCATGATCATCGTCCCGGACCATCACCAGTCGTTCGGCTACGTCTTCGGTCAGACGCTCAACAACACGGGCCTCGGCGGAACGACGACGCACGGCTTCATCTACGTCTACGTGTTCCTCACCGGGCTGCTGCTGTCCCAGTACACGATCACGGGCTACGACGCGTCGGCGCACATGAGTGAGGAGACGCGCAACGCCTCGCTCGGGGCGGCGTGGGGCATGGTGATGTCGGTCGTCGTCTCGGTCATCTTCGGCTTCTTCCTGCTCGTGGCCGTCACGTTCGTGGTTCCCTCGAACAGCTTCACGGACTCGTCCGGCTACATCGTCCAGCACATCTGGCAGGTCTCGATGGGCGACAGATGGGCGGAGTTCCTGATCTTCGTCGCCGTCGTCGCGCAGTGCTTCTGCACGATCGCGTCGACGACGTCCGCCTCGAGGATGATGTTCGCCTTCTCGCGCGACCGCGCCGTGCCCGGCCATCAGCTCTGGCGCAG
>DATFSG010000133.1:0-8199 GCA_035262765.1 Gaiellaceae bacterium
GATGTCGATCGCCTCGGCGTACGCGCGGTCGATCGCCTCGACGTCGTGGCCGTCGATCTCGATCGTGTGGCAACCGAAAGCCTGCGCGCGACTGGCGTAGGAGTCGAGGTTCCAGCCGTGCATCGTCTCGCCCCGCTGGCCGAGCCGGTTCACGTCGAAGATCGCGATGAGGTTGTCGAGCTCGAAGTGCGCCGCGTGCTCGAGCGCCTCCCACTGCGACCCCTCCGCGATCTCGCTGTCGCCGCAGAGCGTCCAGACACGGAACGGGAGCCGGTCGAGCTTCTGGCCCGCGAGCGCGATGCCGACCGAGTACGGCAGCCCTTGGCCGAGCGAGCCGGTCGCGACGTCGACCCACGGGATCCGCGGCGTCGGGTGGCCTTCGAAGATCGAGTCGAACTGCCGGTACGTCAGCAGCTGCTCATCGGTGATCGCGCCCGCGGCGCGGAACATCGCATACATGAGCGTCGACGCGTGGCCCTTCGAGAACACGAGCCGGTCGTTGTGCGGGTCGTGCGGGTTGTCGAAGTCGTAGCGCAGGTACTTCGCGAGGAGCACGGCCATCAGGTCGGCTGCGGACATGCCCGAAGTGGGATGGCCGGAGCCTGCCTTGGCGGCCGGCCGGATCGCATCTACCCGGAGCTGTTGCCCCAGCTCCTGCCACAGCTCGACGTCGTTCATCGCTACGACCTCTCCCTTCGCGCGGATGCCGGAAAACCTCGCAGCGATTCTATGTACGGTCTGCTGCGTGAAGGTCGCGGTCGCGTTCGACCACCGAGGCGTCCATCTGCGCGACGAGATCCTGGAGACGCTGCGCGAAGGCGGGCACGAGATCGTCGACCTCGGCACCGACACCGACGCCGTCCGGATCGACTACCCGGAGAAGGCCGCCGAGCTCGGCGCCGCAATCAAGGACGGGCAGGCAGAACGTGGCGTCCTCGTCTGCGGCTCCGGCGTCGGGGCCTCGGTTGCCGCGTGCAAGATCGCCGGCATCCGGGCAGCCATCTGCCATGACATGTACTCCGCGCACCAGGGCGTCGAGCACGACGACATGAACGTCCTCTGCCTCGGCTCCGAGGTGGTAGGCCCGAGCCTCGCCGCCGACCTCGTGCGCACGTTTCTCGCCGCACGGTTCGACGGAGAAGAGCGTCACGCCGCCAGACTGGAGATGGTGCGACGAATGGAAGAAGGGATGCTGAATGGCTGAATCGAGACTCGACCAACTCAGCGCGCGCGGGCAGTCGGTCTGGATCGACTACCTCTCGCGCGACCTGCTCGAGACCGGCGAGCTGAAGCGGATGACGGAGGAGGACGCCGTCGTCGGCGTGACCTCCAATCCGACGATCTTCCAGAAGGCGATCTCGCAGGGCAACGCGTACGACGAGCAGCTGAAGGAGCTGCTTTCGCAGGACAGCGATCCGAAGGAGATCTTCCTCCACCTCGCGGTGCGCGACGTCGAGAACGCGCTCGACCTGCTCTGGCCCGTGCATGAGCGCTACCCCCAGGACGGCTACGTGTCGATCGAGGTCGACCCGACGCTCGCCTACGACACGAAGGCGACGTACGACGAGGCGATCCGGCTGCACGAGTGGATCCGCCGGCCGAACCTGTACGTGAAGATCCCCGGGACCGAGCCCGGTCTGAAGGCGATCGAGGACTGCATCGCCGACGGCCGCAGCATCAACGTCACGCTCCTCTTCTCGCTGCAGATGCACAAGAAGGCGATGGAGGCGTACGTGGGCGGGCTCGAGCGGTTCGTCGAGGGCGGCGGCGACGCGTCGAAGGTGCGCTCGGTCGCCAGCTTCTTCGTCTCGCGCGTCGACACCGAGACCGACAAGAGGCTCGAGGCGATCGGCTCGGACGAGGCGCTGGCACTGCGCGGCAAGCTCGCGGTCGGCAACGCGCGTATCGCCTACGAGAACTACAAGAAGACGTTCTCCGGTTCGCGCTGGGAGGCGCTCGAAGCGAAGGGAGCGCTGCCGCAGCGTTGCCTGTGGGCTTCCACCTCCACGAAGAACCCCGAGTACCGCGACGTCCTCTACGTCGAGGACCTGATCGGCCCGCACACAGTGAACACGATGCCCGAGGAGACGATCCAGGCGTTCCAGGATCACGGCGAGGTGCACGGCGACACGGTCGAGGACGATCTCGCGGCCGCCCACGAGCTTCTCGAGAAGCAGCTTCCGGCGGTCGGCGTCGACTACGACGACGTCGTCGAGACGCTCGAGAAGGAAGGCGTGCAGAAGTTCTCCGACTCGTTCAAGGAGCTGCTCGACGGGGTGAAGGCGAAGCGCGAGACCGTCGCCGCCTGAGTCGTGAACCGCGAAGCGCTCATCGAGGGCATCTGGGAGCGCGACGCGACGACGTGGACCGGGAGCGACGAGGCGCACTGGCTCGGCTGGCTCGACGAGCCGCTGCACGTCCAGGAGGGGCTCGATGACGTAAAGCGGTTCGCGGAGTCGCTGCACGACGAGGTCGACGACGTCGTCCTGTGCGGGATGGGCGGCTCGTCGCTCGCGCCCGAGGTGCTGCGGCGCAGCTTCGAGGTCGATTGGTTCCACGTTCTCGACACGACGCACCCGCGTGCGATCCGGGCGCTCCAGGAGAAGCTCGACCTCGAGCGGACGCTCTTCGTCTCGTCGTCCAAGTCCGGCTCGACGCTCGAGACACGCTCCCACACCGACTACTTCTGGGAGCAGACCGGCAAGCGGTCGCCCATGTTCTGCGCCGTCACCGATCCCGGGTCGGAGCTCGAGCACCTCGCGCGCGAACGCGGGTTCCGCGGCGTGTTCCTCGGCGAGCCCTCGATCGGCGGCCGCTACTCGGCGCTGTCGCCGTTCGGGATCGTGCCGGCGGTGCTGATGGGCGTCGACGCGGCGCGTCTGCTCGAGCGCGCTCAGGAGATGCGGGAAGCCTGCCGCTCGGGCGAGGGCAATCCCGGCTACGAGCTCGGGAGCGCGTTCGGCACGGGCTGGCAGGAGGGCCGCGACAAGATCTGCATCGCTGCCCCGGGCGGCGACTTCGGCCTCTGGGCCGAGCAGCTCATCGCCGAGTCCACCGGCAAGCAGCGGAAGGGGCTCATCCCAGCGCCGGGTGAGTCGCCGGAGGGAGCCGACCGGCAGGCCGCCCAGGCCGAACTGCCGGATCCGTACGCGCTCGGGGCAGAGTTCTTCCGCTGGGAGTTCGCGATCGCCGTCGCCGGCGCGTATCTCGAGATCAACCCGTTCGACCAGCCCGACGTCCAGGCGGCGAAGGACAAGACGAACGAGGTTCTCGCGACGGGGAAGGAGCCGCACCTCGAGCCGGAAGGCTCGATCGACGAGCTGCTCGCCCAGGCGCAGGAGGGCGACTACGTCTGCGTCCAGGCGTTCGTCGACCCGTCGACCGATCTCGATCCTCTCGTCGCGCGGCTGCGCAGCGAGAGTGGGCTCGTCGTCACGCACGGCTATGGGCCCCGCTACATGCACTCGACGGGCCAGCTGCACAAGGGCGGCCCGAACACCGGCCTCTTCCTGCAGGTGATCGACGATCCGGGAGACGAGCTGCCGATTCCCGGCAAGCCCTTCGGCTTCCGGCGGCTGATCCGGGCGCAGGCGGCGGGAGACCTCGAGACGCTCAAGGAGCGCGGCCGCCGCGTCGCCAGAGTGAGATTGGAGGATCTGTAGCGATGCAGCTCGGGATGGTCGGCCTCGGCCGGATGGGCGCGAACATGACGGAGCGCCTGCGCGCGGCGGGTCACGACGTCAAGACGTTCGACCCGAACGTCGACTCGCGCACGGCGGGCTCACTCGAGGAGCTCGTGCAGCAGCTCGACGCGCCGCGCTCGGTCTGGCTGATGGTGCCGGCGGGGATCGTCGACTCCGTCGTGGGCGAGCTCGTGCCGCACCTGGCCGAAGGCGACACGATCATCGACGGCGGCAACTCGTACTACGTCGACGACCTGCGCCGCTCGGGCGACCTCACCGGCAAGGGCCTCCACTACGTCGACGTCGGCGTCAGCGGAGGCGTTTGGGGCAAGGAGCGCGGCTACTGCCTGATGGTTGGCGGCGACGACGAGGCCGTCGGCCGGCTCACGCCGGTACTGGAGGCGCTCGCGCCCGGCGTCGGCGCAGCCGTCCGCACCCCCGGCCGCGAGGGCGACGCCACGCCCGAGGAGCAGGGCTGGCTGCACTGCGGCCCGTCCGGCGCGGGCCACTTCGTGAAGATGGTCCACAACGGCATCGAGTATGGGCTGATGCAGGCGTACGCCGAGGGCCTGAATGTCCTCAAACATGCGGACGTCGGCCTGCGCGCGCAGGAGACGGACGCGGAGACGACGCCGCTGCGCGACCCCGACCTCTACAAGTACGAGCTCGACATCGCGGCCGTCACCGAGCTCTGGCGGCGCGGGTCGGTGATCGCCTCCTGGCTGCTGGACCTGACGGCCCAGGCGCTGCACGAGACGCCGCAGCTGGACGAGTACGCCGGCCACGTGAGCGATTCCGGCGAGGGCCGCTGGACGGTGCAGGCCGCGGTCGAGGAGGGAGTGCCGGCGCCGGTGCTCGCCGCCTCGCTGTTCAACCGCTTCGCCTCGCGCGGCGAGGCCGACTTCGGCGACCGAGTCCTCTCCGCGATGCGCAAGGGCTTCGGCGGCCACCTCGAGAAGAGTCCGGAGCAGTGACCGAGACGGCGGAACAGCCCACGCAGACGGAGAACCCGCTCGCGGAGGGCCTCGCGCTGCGCAAGACGCCCGATCCCTGCGCGCTCGTCATCTTCGGCGCTTCGGGCGACCTGGCGCACAAGAAGCTCATGCCGGCGCTCTACGCGCTCGCGGTCCGCCAGCTGCTCCCGCCGCGCTTCGCAATCGTGGGCGTCGCGCGCACCGGCGATGTCGACGACGACTCCTACCGGAAGGACATGGAGAACGCGGTCAAGCAGCACGCGCGCGACCCGTTCCGGCAGGACACCTGGGACGAGCTGGCCCCGATGCTGCACTACGTCTCGACCGACTTCGCCGACGAGGGCGGCGAGGACAAGGTGCATGACCTGCTCGAGAAGCTCGACGAGGAGCAGCAGCTCGGCGGCAACCGCATCTTCTACCTCGCGGTGCCACCGCCCGCGTTCCCCACGATCGTCGAGGCCCTCGGCAAGCGGCGCGACGACCGAGGCTGGACGCGGCTCGTGGTCGAGAAGCCGTTCGGCCACGACCTCGCGTCGGCGAAGCAGCTCACCGCGACGCTCTTCGAGTACTTCAAAGAGGACGAGATCTTCCGGATCGACCACTACCTGGGCAAGGAGACGGTCCAGAACATGCTCGCGCTCCGCTTCGCGAACGGGATCTTCGAGCCGATCTGGAACCGCCAGTTCGTCGACCACGTCCAGATCACGGTCGCCGAGTCGATCGGGATCGAGGCCCGCGCAGGCTATTACGAGCACGCGGGCGCGATCCGCGACATCTTCCAGAACCACCTCCTGCAGCTGCTCGCGCTGACGGCGATGGAGCCGCCGATCGACTTCACGTCCGACTCGGTGCACAACGAGAAGGTGAAGGTGCTGCGCGCGCTGCACACTCCCGCCCCGCGGTCGGTCGTGCGCGGGCAGTACGGACGCGGCTTCGTCGAGGGCGAGGAGGTCGTCGCCTACCGCGAGGAAGAGGGCGTCGCGCCCGATTCGATGACCGAGACGTTCGTCGCGGCGAAGCTCTTCGTCGACAACTGGCGCTGGGCGGACACGCCGTTCTACGTGCGCATGGGCAAGCGGCTGGCGCGCCACGAGACGACGATTGCGATCCAGTTCAAGAAGGCACCGCACCCGCCGTTCGAGGAGACGGCCGAGGAGGGGCTGCGCCCGAACGTGCTCGTCGTCAACGTCCAGCCGGACGAGGGCGTCTCGCTCGCGATCGGGGCGAAGGTGCCGGGCCAGGGGATGACGATCCGCACCGTCCACATGGACTTCCTCTACGGCGGCGCGTTCCGTACGGGGATGCCGGAGGCGTACGAGCGCCTCATCCTCGACGCGATGCTGGGCGACTCGACGCTGTTCACGCGTACCGACGAGGTCGAGGAGCAATGGTTGCTCGTCGACTCGATGGTCGCTGCGTGGCAGCGCGACAAGACCGCGTTCCCGAACTATCCCGCGGGCTCGTGGGGGCCGCCGAGCGCCGACGAGCTCCTGCAACGAGACGGCCGGTCGTGGCGACGGCCCTGAAGGAGCTGAGCTGGTTCGGCGAGGACGTCCACCTCGGCGAGGTGGACACCGCACTAGCGCGGCTGCGCTCGCAGGCGTCGACCGAGGCGGCGAGCATGCGCACCTCGGTGATGACGCACATCGCGTGGGTGCCGTACGGGTGGAGGGAGCAGGCGCGCGCGGCACTCGCCGGGATGGCCGAGCTGCATCCGTCGCGGACGATCATCCTCTTCCCCGAGCCGCGGGCCGACGACAACCGCATCGACGCCTGCGCGGAAGTCGAGCAGTGGAAGGTGCCGGACACCGATCGCGGCCTCGTGACGGAGGTGGTCGAGCTCACGTTGCGCGGCTCGCGCACGCAGGCACCGGCGAGCGTCGTCGAGCCGCTGTTGATCTCGGATCTGCCCGTGTTCCTGCGCTGGCGCGGCGAGCCGCCCTGGGGCGCGCCGGAGCTCGAGCAGCTCGTCGATCTCACCGACCGGCTTATCGTCGACTCGACCGAGTGGGACGACCTCCCGGGGTCGTACCGGCAGCTGGCGGAGCTCTTTCCGCAGTGCGCCGTCTCGGACATCGCATGGGCGAGGACCTCGCGGTGGCGCTCGCATCTCGCAACGCTCTGGCCGGAGATCGGCGACGTGCAGACGATTCGCGTGCACGGGACGGCGCCCCAGGCGTGGCTGCTCTGCGGCTGGCTGCGCTCGAGGCTCGGACGTGCGGAGATCGCGCTGGAGCACGAGCCGGCGGAGAAGCTCCTCGGCGTCGAGCTCGACGGCGAGGCCGTGCCGCTGCCGCCTGGCGATCCACCTGCTCCGGGCGACGTCCTCTCCGACGAGTTGGAGAGCTTCACGCGCGATCCGGTCTACGAGGCCGCCGTGCTCGCCGCGATCGGCTAGCGCTAGAAGACCCGGGCCAGCCGCTCGAGACCGAGCTCGAGGGTCTCGTCGTCGACCGCGAGCGAGAGCCGCGCCCAGCCTCCGCCCGACGGGCCGAACCCATCGCCGGGCGCTACCGCGACCCGCTGCTCGGTGAGCAGGCTCTCGAAGGTCACGCCCTCCGGCAACTCAAGCCAGACGTAGAACGTCCCCTCGCAGGTCAGCGGCCCGAGCGCCTCGGCGACTTGGTCGCGGCGCCGCTGGTAGGTGTCGCGCCGCTCGGCCACCGAGTCCTCCGGCCCGGACAGCGCCGCGATGCAGGCCTCCTGGATCGGTCGGAAGATCCCGACGCGGCAATGGTCGTTGAGCAGGTTGACTCGCTCGACGATTTCGCGGTTGCCGACCACGAACCCGACGCGCCAGCCGGCCATCCCGTACGACTTGGACATGGAGAACATCTCGACGCCCGTCTCCTTCGCGCCGGGAGTCGCGAGAAAGCTCCGCGGCTCGCGCCCGTCGAAGACGAGGTCGCCGTAGGCGAAGTCGTGCACGACCGCCGCACCGGACTGCTCCGCGTAGGCGACCGCATCCTCGAACGCCCCGTCAGGCACGGCGACCGCGCACGGGTTGGAGGGGTAGTTGAGATAGACCGCCGCGACGTCGTCGGTAGGGGCCTGGTCGAACCGCGGCGCCCAGCCACGCTCCGGGTTGAGCGGCACGTACCCGATCCGAGCGTCCACCAGCGCCGGCCCGGTCGGGTAGTCCGGGTAGTGCGGATCCGGGAGCAGGACAACCTGCCCCTCTTCGGCGAGGACGAGGGTCAGCTCGACGATGGCGGTCTTCGTCCCCGGAACGACCGCGACCTCGGCGTCCGGGTCGAGCTCGACCCCGTAGAGCGTGCGGTACCGCTCTGCGAGCGCAGCCCGCAGCTCGGGCAACCCCCGAAACGGCGAGTACCCGTGCACGTCCGCCCGTCCGGCGGCTCGGGCCAAGGCCTCGACAACATGAGGAGGAGGCCCGGTCTCCGGGTTCCCCCGCCCGAGGTCAACAAGTGGTTCGCCGCCGTCAGCCGCAGCAGCCACTCGACCGAGCAACGCCCCGAAGTACTGCTCGGGAAGCCGATCCACCAGAGCCGGAGCGTCGCGCATGGCAGCGATCCTATTCA
>DATFSG010000134.1:0-4247 GCA_035262765.1 Gaiellaceae bacterium
ACCCGCGGGTTCGCGTCGAGGTGCGCGACCATCCGCTCGAAGCCCCAGTCCTCGCTCGTCGTGTCCTCGTTGAGGACGAAGACGAAGCGGCCGGTCGTGGCCCGGATCACGGTGTTGTGGTTGGCGCCGAAGCCCGCCCGGCGGCGCTGCTCGATCACGCGAACGCCGGGAAAGTGCTCGCGAACCGCAGCGGCCGATCCGTCCTCCGACGCGTTGTCGAGGATGACGATCTCGACATCCGTTCCCTGCAACGACTCGAGGCAGGCAAGCAGGAGCTCGCGCGAGTTCGTGTTGACGAGCGAGACGGAGACGTCCGGCGACACTAAACGGTCTGCTTCAAACCCTCCGCCCACGAGGGCGGAAGGTTGCGCAGCACCTCGACGCTCTCGAAGCGGATCGGCTCGCGCACGCCGGTCTCCCGCGCCCAGTCGGCCATCTGCCGCAGGCCGTCCTCGAGCGAAACGGTCTCCTCCTCTCCGAAGACGCGGTGCAGCTTCGCGTGGTCCGAGAACGCGTGGACGACCTCCTTCCGCGCGGGCAGGAAGTCGATCTCCGGGTCAGCCACGTCGAAGGCGCGCGCGATGGCATGGGCCAGGTCGAGGACGCTGTACGGCGTCTCGGCGCCGACGTTGAAGACCTCGTTCACCGCCCCGGGAACGTCGATCGAGCGAGCGATGACGGGCGCGACGTCGTCGATGTGCGTGAATGCGCGCGTCTGCAGGCCGTCGCCGAAGACGGACATCGGCCGGCCGCTCATGACCTGGTTCATGAAGATCCCGATCACGTTCCGGTACGGGTCGGCGAGGTTCTGCAGCTCGCCGTAGACGTTGTGCGGCCGGAAGATCGTGTAGTCGAGGCCGAACATCCGCTGGGCGGCGGCCAGATCGAGCTCGACGGCGTACTTCGCGACGCCGTACGGGTCCTCCGGCTCGGGGACGACGTCCTCCGACATCGGCGCCTGCGCGGGGCCGTAGACGGCGATGGAGCTGGCGAAGACGAAGCGTTCGACGGTCTCGGCGCGGACGGCGGCGTTGACCACGTTGATCGAGCCCAGCACGTTGTTCGTGTAGTTGAAGCGGCGAATGAAGTGGGAGAGCCCCTCGGCCGCATAGGCGGCGAGATGGAAGACATGGGAGAACTCGTTCGTCCGGAAGAGCTCGTCGACGAGCTCCGCTTCGGTGACCGAGCCGGCGACGAACGTCGCCCCTTCGGGAACGTTCTCCTCGTAGCCGCCGCTGAGGTCGTCGAGGACGACAACGTCGTGGCCTGCAGCGAGAAGGTGCCGGGCGGTATGCGCACCGATGAAGCCGGCGCCACCGGTGACGAGGACCTTCATGGCGGCGTGAGGCTAGCAGCGCGGGCGCGCCGGGCCGCTTCCTAGACTCTTTCCATGCGGAAGAGCCGCAAGGCGCTCCTGCGCTTCGCGCTCGGCCTTGCGCTCGCCGCCATCGTCTTCGTCGAGGTCGTCCCGCGCATCGCGAGCTACGGGAGCGTCCTGCACCAGATCGCGACGATTTCCTGGCCGTGGATTCTGGGGCTCGCAGGCGCGGCGCTGCTCGACATCGTGACCACCGCCTTCCCGTGGCAGGCGGTCCTCCCGCAGCTGAAGTTCGTCGCAGCACTCGCCTTCACGCAGGCGTCGACGGCTTTGACGACGCTGCTTCCGGGCGGCGCGCCGCTCGGCATGGCGCTCTCGTTCGGCTTCCTCCGTACCTTGCGCGTGGAGCGGGGACACGCTGCCTTCGCGGTCGCGGTGACCGGCATCTGGAGCCAGGTGATGATCCTGATCTACCCCCTGGTCGGCTCGCTCCTCGTCTTCGCCACCGGCCAGCTGTCGGGCACCACGGCCACGATCGCCGGTGTGAGCGCGGCCGTCGGCGCGGTCATCGTCGGGCTGACGGTGGCAGTCGGCCGCAGCCCGGGAGCAGCCAGGTGGCTCGGGGATACCGCCGCGCGTGCCGGCGCCTGGGTCGCCGGGCTCTTCCACCGCAACCCGCCGGGCTGGAGCGGCGAAGCGCTCGTGACGTTGCGGGCCGAACGGCTCGTCATGCTCCGCCGACGCTGGGGCTGGCTGACCGTCGCGACGCTCGCCAACCAGCTGACCGCGTACGTCGTGTTCGAGCTGTGCCTGCGAGCGGTGGGGATCCCGGTCGCAACGGTGCCGCACAGCGAGGCGTTCCTCGCCTGGGCGATCGGCCGCGTCATCAGCTCGCTGCCGCTCACCCCGGGCGGAATCGGTGTCGTGGAGCTGGGGATGATCGGCACGCTCGTCGGCTTCGGCGCCTCGGGCACGCACGTGGTCGCCGCGGTGCTGCTCTATCGCGGCGTGATCGTCCTGCCGACACTCGTCATCGGGCTCGCCTCGCTCCCGGTGCTGCGTCGCCTGGCGCCGCCCGAGCCGGTCCAGCCTGCCTAGAGAGCTTCGGCGATCTCCTCGCGCGGGCCGTCGGAATGCAACCGCTCTCGGACCGCCGAGACGATCCACTCGAGCCGCCGGAAGACGAGCGAGCCGCGCCGCTCGGCCTCCAGCCGGTGGCGCGTGCGCGCAAAGCTGCGGTCGATGTAGTGCGCCGGAGCGAGCGGCGCGTCCGGATAGAGACGCGCGAGCGCGAGCTCGAGCGAGCCGTGGTCCAGAACGGCGTCCGCATACTCGACCGCCTCGCCCGGCAGCGCGTCGAGCACGGCCTCGGCACGAACGAGCCCTTCGACGAGCGCCCACGGATGCTCGTCGAAGACGCTCGCCGCTCGTGCGGGATAGACCCACCGACGCTTCAGCATCGTGTAGGCGACCTCGGCCACGCTCCGGCGCACCTTGAGAACCTTGAAGTCGCCGAGCCCGTCCCAGCCTCCTATGACGAACGGCTGGACGACGTCCTTGTAGGCGAAACCCTGCCGCAGAGCCGCCCGGTCGAGGTAGCTTGTCATGCTCGCGAAGTCCGCGGGCGCCGAGCCGAGCAGGGTGAAGCGCTCGTCCGCCGGAGCCAGGCTCTGCAGCCGCCGCGGCACGCGATCGCGGTTGAGGATCTCACCGTCGCTCGTCCAGGTCGGTTCCGCGAGCCCGATGGCGCGAGCGGCCGCGACGTACAGCAGGCTCGAGAGCGAGCGCGGGAGCGAGACGACGAACAGCGACCCGAGCTCCTCCGCATGCATGCCCGCGCCGCGCTCGAGGAGTCTGATCCTTCTCACGCAGGCACGGTACGAAGGCCGGAAAAGAGCTAGATGAGAATGAAACGAACGCCGATCCGCGATTGACCGCCTTTACGCGGAGCTTACGAAGGGCTGTCGCGCAGCTGACACGCTCCCGACAGGATTCATGGGTCAGTCGGGAAAAACGTTAGGAGAGATTCACTGATGAAGAAGATCATCGTCTTCCTGGTGGCGGTCGTGGCGCTTCCGACAAGCGTCGCGCTTGCGGCGAAGCCGTCACATCCGGCCAAGGGTGGCAAGTCCGCACCCAAGGTTATGTACGTCCTCAAGGGATCGCTGTCGGGTTACACCGCGGCGACGGCCAGCTCCACCGGCTCGATCACGATCCTCGTCAAGCACTCCAACTTCCACGCCAAGGCGCTGGTCAATTCGAGCATGACGTTCACCCTCACGTCGCAGACGCGGGTCACGAACGGGCACGGGAAAGCGCTGGCTCAGATCGCCGACAACACCAATGGAGTCCTCAAGTTCAAGGCTCCGCTGCGGATGGCGAAGGGGACCGATCTGGTGACCGCGCTGCCGACGATGGCGAACGTAAAGCACGTCATCGCGCACCAGCACGCGTAGAGGACGACCCGAGGCGGCCGCGATCGGGGGAGCGGCCGCTTCGCCGTGCGCGCGGCTAGCGCGTCAGGGTCACCTTCCGGAGGCCGACCGGGCTGTCGAGGTCACGGCCCCGGAGGCTCGTCAGGCGCATCGCCGCCACCTGCCCGGGCACCACGGCGGTCAGCGGGCTGAGCCACTCGGGCACCCCCGGCGCGAGCACGAGCTTGGTCTGCGCCCGACGTAGGACCGCGCGGACGTCCGAGACCGCGATGAGCCGCGCCCCGCGGGCGCGCAGCGGCGGGACGATTTCCTCGACGCTCGGCCGCGCCGGGCCACTCGGCGCGACGACCACGACGGGCCAGCCCGACTGGATCGCGGCGATCGGGCCGTGCATCAGGTCCGCGGGCGAGTACGCCTCGGTCACGAGCCCCGACAGCTCGCGGATCTTGAGCGCGATCTCGAAGCCCGTGCCGTAGTTGACGCCGCGGGCGACG
>DATFSG010000135.1:0-5941 GCA_035262765.1 Gaiellaceae bacterium
GCGAGCACGGCAAGGAGGAACCCACGCTCGGGCTCGGCCGCCCAGGAGCGATCGGGCTGTCTCACCGTCATCTGGCAGTCATTATGACGCCAGCCGTGCCGACTCCCGATCTCGCCTCCCGGACCCTCGAGCTCGTCGACGTTCCCTCGGAGAGCCGCCACGAGGGCGCCGCGATGCAGCTCGTCCGGGGCCTCCTACCGGGCGCTCCGCTCTACGACGACGGCGAGGCGATCGTCTGGGGAGACGCCGCCGCGCCGGTCGCACTCGCCGGTCACGTCGACACCGTGCCGGCACAGGGGAACCTGCCCGGCCGGATCGCCGACGACGCCGTGCACGGCCTCGGCGCAAGCGACATGAAGGGCGGCGTGGCGGTGATGCTCGAGCTCGCGCGCGCGGGAGTGCCGGCCCGCTACGTCTTCTTCACGCGGGAGGAGGTCCCGCTCGAGGAGAGCCCGCTGCCGAGCGCCTTCGTGAGCGGCGTGCTCGCCGGCACCCAGCTCGCGGTCGTGCTGGAGCCCACCGACGCGATCCTCCATGCCGGCTGCCTCGGGAACCTGCAGGCCCGCGTCGAGTTCCACGGCGAGAGCGCCCACTCGGCCCGGCCGTGGACGGGCCGCAACGCGATTCACATGCTCGCGCAGGGTCTAGAGCCGCTCGCCCGGCTCGAGCCGCTCGACGTCGAGCTCGACGGGCTCGTTTACCGCGAGGTGCTGAGTGCAGTGAGCGTCGAGGGCGGCATCGCGCAGAACGTCGTACCGGCCGAGGCCTCGGCGGAGCTCAACTTCCGCTTCGCTCCCGGCCGCTCGCGCGACGAGGCGGAGGCGCGCGTGCGAGAGCTCGTGCCGAGCGGCGAGCTGCACGTCCTCCACAACTCGCCGTCGGCGCCGCCGGCCCTCGGGAACCCGCTCGTCGAGCGGTTACGCGAGCTCGTGCCCGACGTCGCCCCGAAGCAGGCGTGGACGCCGGTGGCCCAGTTCGCCGGGCAGGGCATCGACGCGATCAACTACGGCCCAGGCGCGACGAAGTACGCGCACCGCCAAGACGAGCGGATCCCGATCGGGAACCTCCACGCGGTGCACGACACGCTCGCTGCATTCCTCAGCGGATGACTCGTCTCTCGTACGCCGTCCTCGCCTGCTGCGTCGTCGCCGGACTTGCCGTGGCCGGCGGGATTGCGTGGGTCATCTACGAGGCGTGGCGCGCGATCTTCGGGACTGGCTAGGTTGGGCACCACGTAATGGGAGACACTCAGCACCGGAAGGAGCCTCGGGCCAGTGCTCCGCACCTGCGGCTCAAGGTCAAGATCTATCCCGACCACGAGCCGACTCGAGCCGAGGTGGCGGAGATCTGTCGCCAGGTTCGGGAGTTCTGCGCCACCCTCTCGCCCGCCTTTCATCCCGCCGTGGACGTCATGGAGGGGTATGGAATGGGCCATGGGGATCGCTAGGTTCCTCTCGTGATCAACCCGGTGCTGGCCGAGATGGGCGTCTACCCGTTCACGCGCCTCGAGGAGGAACGGCGGCGATTGCTGGACGCAGGCGTCGAGGTGATCGATTTCGGCAAGGGCGATCCGAACGAGCCCACCGACCCGATGATCCGCCAGGCGCTCGTCGACGCACTGCCTGAGCGGGCGCCGTATCCGCTCGCGCAGGGGCTTCCCGAGTTGCGGGACGCCGCCGCCGGCTGGCTCGACCGGCGCTTCGGCGTCGCCGTCGACCCCGAGCGCGAGATCGTGCCGACCTACGGCTCGAAGGAGGCGATCTTCTCGCTCGCGCAGGTGCTCGGCACCGAGGGGCGCGTCGTCGCGTTCGGCGAGCCGGCTTACCCGGTGTACGAGCGCGGCGCGCTCTTCGCCGGAGCGCGCGTGCAGACGCTGCCGCTGCGGCGGGAGAACGGGTTCCTGCCGGACATCGAGGAGCTGGACGACGACGTCGCGCTCGTCTGGGTCAACTACCCGCACAACCCGACGGGAGCGGTCGCGCCGCGTGAGTTCTACGACGAGCTCGCGGAGGCCGCCGAGCGTCACGACTTCGTCGTCGGCTCGGACGAGGCCTACACGGAGCTCTGGTTCGACGAGCCGCCGCCGTCGGCGCTCCAGACGGCCGACCGCTCGCGCATCGTCGTCTTCCAGACGCTGAGCAAGCGCTCGTCGATGACCGGCTACCGCTCGGGGTTCGTCGCAGGCCCGCCCGAGATCGTCGCGGCATTGAAGGCGTACCGTCCCACTGTGGGGACCGCGCCGCAGGAGTTCGTGCAGCGCGCGTCTGTCGCAGCCTGGACCGACGAGCGCCACGTCGAGGAAACCCGCGCGCGCTATCGCGCGAAGCGGGACGTCCTGATCCCGGCGATCGAGGCCTGCGGCTGGGAGATCGTGGCGAGCGAGGCGACGATGTACCTGTGGCTCGTCGGGCCGGATCCGGCGGCGCTGCTCGAGCGCGGCATCATCGTCTCCCCGGGCGAGATGTTCGGCCCGAGCGGCGAGGGCTACGTCCGGTTCGCGCTCGTGCCGACGCTCGAGGAGTGCGAGCGGGCGGCGGAGATCCTGAGAGAGGTCGCCTGATGGACGTCGAGGCAACGATCGCGGCCCTCGACAGCGGCGAGCTGCGTGTTGCGGAGAAGGTCGACGGCGACTGGCGCGTCAACGAGGACGCCAAGACGGCGATCCTCGAGTACTTCCGGGTGCGCAAGGTCGAGCCGATCGAGGTCGGGCCGTTCGAGTACCTCGACAAGATCCCGCTCAAGCACGACCACGCCGAGCGCGGAGTCCGCGTCGTGCCCCCGGCGACGGCGCGATACGGCTCGTTCCTCTCTCCAGGCGTGATCCTGATGCCGAGCTACGTCAACATCGGCGCCTGGGTCGGCCCGAACACGATGGTCGACACCTGGGCGACGGTCGGGTCGTGTGCACAGATCGGCGCCGACGTCCATCTCGCGGGCGGCGT
Organism: Gaiellaceae bacterium; assembly: GCA_035262765.1. GTDB lineage: Bacteria > Actinomycetota > Thermoleophilia > Gaiellales > Gaiellaceae > Palsa-739. Next base: position 2,943 of record DATFSG010000135.1, read on the forward strand.
CGGGATCGGCGGCGTGCTCGAGCCGATCAACGCGCGGCCGGTGATCGTCGAGGACGGCGCCTTCATCGGGTCGCGGAGCATCGTCACCGAGGGCTGCATCGTCGGCGAACAGGCGATTCTCGGCGCGGGCGTCGTGATCACGGCCTCGGTGCCGATCATCGACGTGACGGGCTCCGAGCCCGTCGAGTATCGCGGCGCCGTGCCGCCGCGCGCCGTCGTCGTGCCCGGCGTGCGGCAGCGCGAGTTTCCGGCCGGAACCTACGGCTTGCCGACGCCGTTGATCGTGGGCTGGCGGGACGAGAGCCACGACCGCATGTCGCTGAACGACGTCCTCCGCGAGTTCGACGTCGCAACCTGACGTCGCACGCCGGCCAGCGCGAAGACGAGCAGCCCCAGCTGGAGCCCGACGAGCAGCGTGTCGAGGTCGATCCCCTCGTCGAAGCTGTCCGACGCGAGGCCGAGCCCGAACGAGGAGCCGTTCGCGAGCGCGAAGTTGACCGCGAGCACGACCCCCACGACGAGCGCCGCGACGGTCACAGCCGGTAGGTAGCGCCCGAGCCGTCCCGGCAGCCGCAGCACCGCGACGAGCAGCACGATCCCGACCGCGACCTCCGCGACCTCGATCGCGTACCCGAACGCCGCCGCGTGCGGGATCACGGCGCCGTCCAGGAAGCTGCGATACCACGCAGGCGCCGCTTTCGACATGTCCCGGAGCTCCGCCGCGAGGTCCGCGGGGAAGTCTCCGTGGACGATCTTCGTCAGGCCGGAGACCAGCCACTCGTAGCCGATGCAGACCTGGATCAGGAGCAGCGCGACCACCGCCGCGCCGCTCCGCTCGTATGTCCTGGAGGCGTCCATCAGTGGCTCATCGTTCCGGGGACGTTGCCCACGTTGAGGATCCCGACCTCGCCGAGCATGACGCTGGCGAAGCTGTGCGACACGAAGGGGTAGATCCCCGCCTTGGGGATGCTCACGTCGAACACTCCCCCACCTCCGGCCGGGACGACCGCAGTCTGGATGTCGTGCTGCGGCGGGTCGACGAGATCCGCGTTGAGCCAGGCCCGCTTGAGGACGGTGCCCACGACGTGGAACTCGGTGTTCAGGGACGGCCCCGCGTCGACGACCCAGAAGCGGACGGTCTGCCCGGGCATCGACGTGAGCGGGTGCGTCTTGTACTGCGCGGCGTAGCCGTTGAAGGTGACCCAGTCGGGCGTCATCTGCTCGGCCTTGGTCACGTCGAGGTTCGCGGCCGCTTTGTCGCCGGCCGAGTTGAGGTACCACTCGCTCGAGACCAGGACGTACTGGTGCTGGACCGGCGGCATGTTCTTCGGCTCGACGATGATCGCGCCGTACATGCCGTTCGCGATGTGCTCGAAGGCCGGCGCGGTGCCGCAGTGGTACATGAAGGCACCGGGGACAGAGGCGACGAAGCTGAACGTCTTCGAGGCCCCCGGCGCGACGTCTGCGAAGTCGACGTTGGGCGCGACCTGCGCCGCATGGAAGTCGACCGAGTGCGGCATCATCGCCTTGTTCGTCAGCGTGACCTCGACCCTCTGTCCCTGGCGGACGTGAATCACCGGGCCGGGTGCGCTAGTGCCGAACGTCCAGGCGCGGTAGTGAATCCCGGGCGCGATCGACACGACGCGGTCGGCGATCGAGAGGTGGACGTGCGCAACCGGGCCGGCCGCCGCAGCAGGCAGCGCCGCGGGGAACGCCGCGTGCCGCATCGCGAGAGTGTCGGCGTTCGCGGGTGCGACGCCGGCGAAGCTCGGGCTCGGCAGCGTGCCCTCGCCCGCGGTAGCCGTCGACGGGGCGGTCGAGCTCGCGCTCGCCGCCTTCGCGGAAGCCGCCGCCTGGCTGGCCTCGTGGCTGGCGTTGTGCGCGGAGACGGCGAGCCAGGCACCGATCGCGATCACGAACGGGATGAGGAAGCCCGCGAAGACCGCGAACACCTTCCAGCCGATCCCGGTCTCGGGCTCAGAATGGCTTGCCGAATACGTGCTCATGACGCCTCCTCGCTTCGCTGTTTTCACCATCACCGTAGGAGGAGGCGTGCCGAGGGGAATCAGGGTTTTCCACGATTCTCATCGTGGGAAGTTGGCGCAGAATTCGGTCGTGAACGGAGAGCGGCAGCGGCAGATGATCCTCGAGGCTCTGAGGAGCGCTCACGACGGTCTCGACACGAATCAGCTCGCAGAGCGCCTCGACCTGCACCCGAACACGATCCGCTGGCACCTTGGTCTCCTCACCGACGCAGGACTCGTGCACGAGACTCCCGAACGGCGGCACGGAAGAGGGCGGCCCAGCATCGTCCATTGCCTCACCGGCGAGGGCATCGCCCGCGGTCGCGATGAGTACCGGCTGCTCGCGACGGTGCTCACGGAGGTCGTAGCCGGCGACCGTGACGGGGAGGCTCGTGCCTACGAGGCCGGCGTCCGCTGGGGCCGCCACCTCCAGCAAGGCGAGCCCGAAGCGGGCATCGCCGACCTGCTCGATCAGGAAGGGTTCGCCGCCGAGCAGCACGGCGACCGGGTCGAGATGCGCCGCTGCCCCTTCTACGCGCTCGCGGAAGGCTCACCGCAGGTGATCTGCACCCTCCACCACGGGATCATCGACGGCGCACTCGCCGAGGCCGGCTCGGAACAGACGGTCGACCGGCTCGACCCCTTCGTCGAGCCCGGCCTCTGCATCGCGCACCTCAGTCCAGAGGCTCAGCAGGCCCGGTGAGCCACGCTCGGCCGCCCGCGAGTCGGACGCGCAGGTCGCCGCCCGGGAAGTGCACGAGGACCTCGCCTTCGCCGTGCGTCGCCGCCGCCACCGCGACCGCGCTCGTGCCGGACGCCGCCGTCTCCCCCACACCGCGCTCCCATACGCGAGCGGTCACCTCGCCCGGCCGCTCGACGCGCGCGACCTGGACGTTCGTCCGCTCCGGGAAGCGCTGGTGCACCTCGAGCCGCGGGCCGAGCTCCCCGATCCGGCTCGGGTCCCCGGTCACCACG
>DATFSG010000136.1:0-18338 GCA_035262765.1 Gaiellaceae bacterium
GCCGGCGAGTTCTTCACGATGCTCGGCCCGTCGGGCTCCGGCAAGACCACGACCCTGCGCGTGATCGCCGGCTTCGAGCGCCCCGACGCCGGCAGCGTCGAGCTGCAGGGCGTTGACGTCACGCGGGTCGCTCCGTCGCAGCGGGCGGTCAACACGGTCTTCCAGGACTACGCCCTCTTCCCGCACATGACCGTCGCCGAGAACGTCGAGTACGGCCTGCGGGTGAAAGGGATGTCGCGCCGCGACCGCCGCGCGCGCGCCCAGGACGTGCTTGAGCGGGTCCGCCTACCGGGGCTCGGCGACCGCAAGCCGGTGCAGCTCTCCGGCGGGCAGAGGCAGCGGGTCGCGCTCGCGCGCGCGATCGTCAACGCGCCGCCCGTCCTCCTCCTCGACGAGCCGCTCGGCGCGCTCGACCTGAAGCTGCGCCAGGAGATGCAGATCTTCCTCAAGGCGCTGCAGCGTGACCTCGGGATCACCTTCGTCTACGTCACGCACGACCAGGAGGAAGCGCTGACGATGAGTGACCGACTCGCCGTCTTCAACGACGGACGGATCGAGCAGCTCGGGACGCCGGCGGACGTCTACGAGCATCCGCAGACCGAGTTCGTGGCCGGGTTCGTCGGTGTCTCGAACGTCGTCGAGCGCGACGGCCGCCGCATCACGATCCGGCCGGAGAAGATCCGGATGACCGACGAGAGCGGCGACGCCGGGGAGGCCGGAACGGTGCGCCAGGTTGTCTACGTCGGCATGGTCACGCGCTATGTCGTCGAGCTGGACGCCGGCGGCGAGCTCGTCGTCGTCCGGCAAAACCTCGAGACGTCCTCGCAGGAGGCGCTCTCGGAGCAGGGCAAGCGGGTCCGCCTCTCATGGCGGCCGGAACACACGTACGAGATCACCAAGGAGGGCACGTGAGGAGGATTCGCAAGAGAAACGTCTTCGCCGCCGTCGTCGTGGCCGCAGTCGCCACGGCGTTCGCCGTTACCGCGGCGACCGTCCGCGCCGGGAGCGGCCCGCCGACGAAGATCGGCAAGGGCGAAGGCCGGCTGAACGTGATCGAGTGGGCGGCTTACACCGACCCATCGTTCGCCAAGAAGTTCGAGAACCAGACGGGCTGCATCATCCACCGCAAGGACGCCGGCTCCTCCCAGGAGATGTTCGCGCTGATGCACGCGAACGGCGGTGGCGGCGGGGGTCAGTACGATCTCGTCTCGGCCTCGGGCGATGCGAGCCTGCGCCTGATCTATGCACACGACGTCCAGCCGATCAACATCCATCTGATCCCCAGCTGGAAGCAGTTCCTGCCCATCTTCAAGTCCCCACCGCATAACACGGTGAACGGCGTCCACTACGGCGTCTCGGTGCAATGGGGGCCGAACACCCTGATCTACAACACGAAGAAGGTCAAGCCGGCGCCGAAGAACTGGAGCGTGATCTACAGCAAGAAGTACGCCGGGCACATCACGATCCCGAACAACCCGATCCAGATCGCGGATGCGGCCCTCTACCTGGAGAAGACGAAGCCGAGTCTCGGGATCAAGGACCCGTACGAGCTGACGCAGTCGCAGCTCACGGCGACGGTGAACCTCCTCAAGCGCCAGAAGGCCAACCTGAAGCGGTTCTGGAGCTACCCCGCGGACGAAGACACATCCTTCAGGAACGGCGACGTCTGGCTCGGCGCAGGCTGGCCGTACCAGACCCTTCAGCTGAAGGCGAACCACGTCCCGGTCAAGGAGATCGTGCCCAGGCCGACTACGGGCTGGGCCGACACTTGGATGCTCGCGAGCAAGGCGCCGCATCCGAACTGCGCGTACAAGTGGATGAAGTACGTGACCACGCCGCAGGTCGAGGCGAAGCAAGCGCTGGTCTTCGGCGAGACCCCAGTCAACCCGAAAGCCTGCCCGTACATGAACAAGATCAAGAAGGGCTCGTGCGCGGGCTATCACCTGAACGAGCCGGCGTCCTACTACAAGACGATCAAGTTCTGGAAGACGCCGATCCCGCAGTGCGGCTGGACGAAGAAGCAGAGCTGCATGGACTACGCAGCGTGGGTCCAGGCGTGGGCGCAAGTAACGGGGTGACGCTTGGCGGCTGACGCCGGCGCACTCGAGACGGGCCCGCCGATACGGCGGGCCCGTCTCCGCCTCTCGGGGTTCATGTGGCGGCGGCCTTGGCTGAAGGCGGTCGCGCTCTTGACGCCGCCGCTCGCGGCGTTCCTCGTCGTCTACGTCGGCTCCCTCGGTGTCCTGTTCATCTCGTCGCTCTGGACGTCGAACTCGTTCACGTCCTCGATAGAGCACACGTGGACGTTCGCCAACTACCGGACGATCTTCTCAACGTCGGGGCCGTATCTCCACATCGCGGGTTTCACGCTCAAGATGGCCGCCGCCGTCACCCTCACCTGCGCAGTCCTCGCCTTTCCGCTTGCCTTCTTCATGGCGCGGGTGGCCGGCAAGCGGACGCGGGCCTTGCTCTTTGTCATGGTGCTGCTGCCGCTCTGGTCGAGTTACCTCGTCCGCCTCTACGCGTGGCAGACCATCCTCGCGCACAAGGGCGCGATCAACTGGGCGCTCAACGGACTCGGCCTGCCCGACCAGAACCTTGCCTACACGAACACCGCGATGTGGATCGTCTACACATACGTCTGGCTGCCGTTCATGGTGTTGCCCATCTACTCGGCGCTCGAGCGGATTCCGGACTCCTACCTCGAGGCCTCCGCAGATCTCGGCGCGCGGGGTTGGCGAACGTTCCGTTCGGTGATTCTGCCGCTCGCATTGCCGGGGATCGTCGCCGGCTCGATCTTTACGTTCGCACTGACGCTCGGCGACTACATCACACCGCTGCTTGTCGGCGGCCCCAACTCGCTGATGATCGGCAACTACGTCTACGAGAACTTCTCGACCAACCTCCCATTCGCGGCGGCCCTGGCGGTGATCCCGATGGCAATCATGGGCGTCTACCTCTTGATCGCTCGCCGACTAGGCGCATTCGAGGCGGTTTGACCACCCGACGCGCCCGCATCTCGCTCGCGGTCTGGTCGGCACTCGTGATCGCCTTTCTCTGGATCCCGCTCGTGATCATCGCTCTCTACGCATTCAACGGCTCGACGATCCAGGGCTGGCCGATCACAAACTGGACGACTCACTGGTTCAGCGTCGCCTGGCACGACCCCGACGTACGCAGCGCATTCGAGCTTTCCGTCAAGGTCGCCGCGATCGCGACCGTCATCGCGCTTGTGCTGGGGACGATGGCTGCGGCGGCAGTGGCCCGCTTCCGCTTCTTCGGCCGGGAGGCAGTGTCATTCCTGCTCGTTCTGCCGCTTGCCCTTCCGGGGATCATCACCGGAATGGCGCTGGTCTCTTTCTTCAATTTCGCCGGCATCCCGGCCTCGATCTGGACGATCGTGATCGGCCACGCGACCTTCTGCGTCGTTGTCGTCTACAACAATGTCGTCGCGCGCCTGCGCCGCTCGTCCGGGTCGCTGATCGAAGCGTCGCAAGATCTCGGCGCGGACGGCTGGCAGACGTTCCGCTTCGTCCTCTGGCCAGTCATCTCGACCGCACTCGTCGCGGGCGGCCTGCTCGCCTTCGCGCTGTCGTTCGACGAAGTGATCGTCACAACTTTCACCGCCGGCCTGCAGACGACACTTCCGATCTTCATCCTCGACAACATCCGGCAGGGTCAGCAGCTGCCGGTGATCAACGTCGTCGCCTTCTTCGTCATCATCGTCACCGTCATTCCGGTCGCACTCGCGCAACGTGTGATGCGCGACACTGGCGTGGTCCGTCGAGGAGCGGCAGAGGTAACAGAAGGTGTGGAAGCGGCAGAGGTACCCGCAGTCTGAGCAAGGAGGGCTCCATGAGTACCACGACCACGCAGTACAAGATCCTGATCGGCGGCGAGCTCGCCGACGCGGCCTCCGGCGAGACGATGGAGGTGATCGCGCCGGCGACCGGCGAGACGATCGCCGAGGTGCCGCGCTGCGGCGCGGAAGACGTCGACCGCGCGGTCGAGGCGGCCCAGGCGGCGGCGCCGGAGTGGCTCGCGAAGACGCCGAAGGAGCGCTCCGAGCTCCTCCTCAAGCTCGCGGACGTGATGGACGAGCACGCCGAGGAGCTCTCCCAGCTCGAGTCGGTCAACGTCGGCAAGCCGCTCATGGCGTCGCGCGACGAGATGCCGTTCTCGGCCGACAACCTCCGCTTCTTCGCGGGCGCCTCCCGCAATCTCGAGGGCAAGTCGGCCGGCGAGTACATCGAGGGCTACACCTCGATGATCCGGCGCGAGCCGATCGGGATCGTCGGCGGCATCTGCCCCTGGAACTACCCGCTGATGATGGCCGTCTGGAAGATGGGGCCGGCTCTCGCCGCGGGCAACCTCCAGATCCTCAAGCCGTCGGAGCAGACGCCGCTCTCCCTCCTCCGCTTCGTCCAGCTCGCGCAGGAGGTCATCCCGCCGGGCGTGCTGCAGGTCGTGACCGGCGACGGCGTGCCGGTCGGGCAGCGGATCGTCGAGCATCCGGCTGTCGGCATGGTCTCGATCACCGGCGACGTCGAGACCGGCAAGACGATCGCGCGCACTGCGGCCGACACGGTCAAGCGCGTCCACCTCGAACTCGGCGGCAAGGCGCCGATGGTGATCTTCGACGACGCCGACCCGAAGGCGGTCGCCGAGGGGATCCGGCTCGCCGGCTACTGGAACTCCGGCCAGGACTGCACTGCCGGCTCGCGTGTCATCGCCGGTCCGAAGATCTACGACACGCTGCTCGAGGAACTCGTGCCGCAGGTGGAGTCGCTCAAGGTCGGCGACCCGCTCAACGACGAGACCGAGATGGGCTCGGTCATCTCCCACGACCAGCAGGAGCGGATCCTCGGCTTCCTCGAGCGCGCGAAGGGCGCGACGATCCTCACCGGCGGCGGCACCGGCGACAACGGCGCTGGCTTCTTCGTCCAGCCGACGATCGTCACCGACGTCAAGCAGGACGACGAGATCGTGCAGCGCGAGGTCTTCGGCCCAGTCGTGACCGTGCAGAAGTTCGCGGACGACGACGAGGCGATCCGCTGGGCGAACGACGTTCGCTACGGGCTCGCCGCGTCGGTCTGGACCCGCGACGTCGGCCGCGCAATGAACGCGGCGCGGAAGCTCCAGTTCGGTGCGGTCTGGGTCAACGACCACCTCCTCCCCATCTCGTCCGAGCTGCCGCACGGCGGCTACAAGCAGTCCGGCTACGGCAAGGACATGTCCATCTACTCGATGGAGGAGTACACGCAGCTCAAGCACGTCGCGATCAAGATCGACTGAGCTTCTTGGAACGGGAAAGGCGGACTCCGTTGGAGTCCGCCTTGGGCCACAGTGTCTAGGTATGGGCCGGTCGCGTTGCGCTCGTGGAGCGGTGTGCGCGAACTCGGAACCCGTCTCTGCACGACATCGTGGGCGACTTGCACGGTCGCCGCACCGGCCGCAAGGCCAGTCTCACCGTCCCCGACCGTCGTGGCTCGTTCGAGGGACTAAATCGCAGGCCGACCCAGACGGACTAAGGCATCCCAGCCGTCCTGGGGACGCAGCAGACCGGAATGCGACCTATCTCACGACAGAGGTCAGGAAGTCGCTCGCGCAACGACGCAGGGCGCAATGTCCTAGCCACTGCGGCCCGGCACGCGAGGGGGCAGCACGCGCCGGGGACGTGCCCTTCCTGACCTCTTCTCCTGCCCGGCCGTTTGAGCAGATCTAGGGCTGCGGTTCACACGCCTGAACGAAACAGAGCGTTGGGGTGGCCCAAACCAGCCCATGGAAGGGGTCTTTCGAATCCGGCTGGCTCTACGACTGTGTTCGGAGGTCTAACGAGGCCGGGGTAGGAGCGCGCTCCTATCCGTGACCGATCGGGAGGAGCTAGCAAGAGATGACTACAGACGGAAACTCTGGTTCTTCGACAGGCAAGAGAGTGCTGCGCCTGACATGGCGGCGCGGCGTACTGCTCGCGGCGATGCTCGGCACGGCGATCGCTCTGGTGATCGTCCCGACGAGCGCGCTGGCGGTACATGACGCCGGCTGCGCAACCTCGGCCAATTTCGGCTGCCTGTTCGAGCTGGACGGCAACGTCCAGAACGACGCGGCCTCGGCCGGCAACAACGGCGGCTACGACTGGGGAACCGGTCCCGGCGGCGCCGGCGTCTTCGACTCGGCCGGCAAAGTCACCTCGACGGTCGCGGCCGACCCCAGCTTCCTCACGGCGGACTTCAACGCCGACTACGCGACGCCGGACAAGTCCTACTTCGCCACGAGCAACAAGGACACGGACGACGTCAGCACCTGGCAGTGCGGCTCGATCAACAACCCGACAACCAAGGACAACCTCCTCAACGCCTACGCCGCCCTGTTCTCTCCGACCTCTGGAGTCGACCAGGGACACGTGGTCCTCTACGCCGGCGCCGAACGGGAGTCGAACAACGGCGACTCGTTCATGGGCTTCTGGCTCTTCAAGAGCCCGGTCAGCTGCAACTCCCCGACGGGTGCTGCGACGTCCTTCACCGGCTCGCACTCGGTCGGCGACCTGCTGATCCTGAGCAACTTCACAGGCGGCGGCTCGAACCCGCTGGTGCAGGTGTACGAGTGGGGCACCCCGAACCCGGGTCTCAACCTCCTCTTCGACGGGGTTCCCTGCAGTTCAGCGTCCGCAGGCGATAAGGCGTGCGGTGCGGTCAACACCTCGTCGTTCACGACCCCTTGGCCGAATTCGACCGGGACGAGCCAGGCGATCGATTCGAACGAGTTCGTCGAGGTCGGAGTCGATCTGACTTCACTGCTGAACCTCACGACCAACTCGATCCCGTGTTTCGCGCGGTTCCAGGCCGAGACGCGCTCGTCACAGCAGACCTCGGCCACATTGAAGGACTTCGCCGCCGGGAACTTCAACTCTTGCTCGTCCACGACGGTGACGACGCCGCAGAACGCGAACGGCGGCTCCGGACTGAGCGACTCGAGCCCGGTCCCGGCTTCGACGGTGATCCGCGACCAGGCGGTCGTGACCGGCAACGCCCTCGTCGGCACCGCGCCGAACCCCAAGGGCACGGTCAAGTTCAGCTACTGCAGCACGACCGATCAGACGCCGGGCGGCTCGACCGCGTGCGCCGGTGCGTCCACTGACGCCGGCACGGCGACGGTCGACGGCACCGCCAACCCGGCGACCGTGTATTCGAACAACATTCCGGCCAACACGCTGTCGGCCGGGCGCTATTGCTTCACGGCGACGTTCACCGACACGAGCAGTCCGCCGAACTATCCCGACGGCTCGAGCGACAGCTCGAAGACCGAGTGCTTCATGATCGCCAAGGCGTCGCCGACGATCGTCACGAACGCGTCGACGAAGAACGGCAACGTCGTCGGCACCGCCAGCACCTGCGACTCCGCGACCCTCTCGGGGAGCTACAACGGGACCGGCACGATCACCTTCACGCTGAAGGCGCCGGACAACTCGAGCTCGCAGATCGGCTCGCCGGTGACGGTCTCGGGCGACGGCACCTATCAGTCGCCCTCCTGCCCGCTCATGACCCAGGTCGGCACCTACACCTGGAGTGCCTCCTACTCCGGTGACGGCAACAACAACGGCGCGATCGACAACGGCCAGAACGAGACGGCCACCTCGGTCAAGGCGTCGCCGATCATCGTCACCAACGCGTCGACGAAGAACGGCAACGTCGTCGGCACCGCGAGCACCTGCGACTCGGCGACCCTCTCGGGGAGCTACAACGGGACCGGCACGATCACCTTCTCGCTGAAGGCGCCGGACAACTCGGTCTCGCAGATCGGCTCGCCTGTGGCGGTCTCGGGTGACGGCACGTATCAGTCCCCGTCCTGCCCGCTCATGACCCAGGTCGGCACGTACAAGTGGAGCGCCTCCTACTCGGGCGACTCCCTCAACAACGGCGCGGTCGACAACGGCCAGAACGAGTCGGTCGACTCGATCAAGGCCTCGCCGACCATCGTCACGAACGCGTCCACCCAGGGCGGGAACGTCGTCGGCACCGGCACCACGTGCGACTCGGCGACTCTGTCCGGGAGCTACAACGGGACCGGCACGATCACCTTCACGCTGAAGGCTCCCGACAACTCGGTATCGACCGTGGGCTCGGTGCAGGTCGGTGGGGACGGCACCTACGACTCGCCGTCCTGCCCGCTGCTGACCCAGGTCGGCACCTACACCTGGAGCGCCTCCTACTCGGGCGACTCCCTCAACAACGGCGCGCTCGACGACGGCCAGAACGAATCGGTCGACTCGATCAAGGCCTCGCCGAACATCGTCACGAACGCGACGACGAAGGACGGCAACGTCGTCGGCAGCGGCAGCACCTGCGACTCGGCGACCCTGTCGGGGAGCTACAACGGCACGGGGACGATCACGTTCTCGCTGACGAAGCCGGACAACACGACCTCGCAGGTCGGCTCGCCTGTGGCGGTGACCGGTGACGGCACCTATCAGTCGCCGTCCTGCCCGCTCATGACCCAGGTCGGCACCTACACCTGGAGCGCCTCCTACTCGGGCGACTCCCTCAACAACGGCACGGTCGACAACGGCCAGAACGAGTCGGTCACCTCCGTCAAGGCGTCGCCGCAGATCACGACGCAGACGGATCCGGCGTCGGGCTCGGTCGGCGACCTCTACAAGGACAAGGCGACGCTCTCCGGGACGTTCAATCCGGACGGCTCCGCCTCGATCGACTGGACGCTGTACCCGAACGACGACTGCTCGGGCACCCCGCTCGGCACGGACTCGGTCTCGCCGATCAACGCCGACGGGACGTTCGAGACGCCGAACGGCGTCACGGTCAATAAGGCCGGCACGTACTACTGGGTCGCCTCGTTCACCGGCGACTCGAACAACAAGTCGGCGCAGTCGGGTTGTGCGGACGAGCCGGTGACGGTCATCGGTGCCGACATTCACATCGTCAAGACGGCCGACAAGGCCCAGGTGAACGCGGGCGATCCGATCGGCTTCACGCTGACCGTCTACAACGACGGCGGCGGCGACGCGAAGGGCGTCAACCTGTCCGACACGCTGCCGACCAATGCGGGCCTCGACTGGTCGATCGACGGCCAGGGCTCCGGGTGGGGCGGCAGCTGCGCAATCGCGGCGGGCGTCCTGAGCTGCGGGCCGGCGACGGTTCCGGCCAACACGACGCAGGCCGCCAGCACGTTCACGGTGCACATCACCTCGCCGACGACCGCCGACACGAGCGGCACCTGCCCGGACGGCAGCGGCGTCGTGAACAACACGGGCAACGTGACCACGACGAACGACGGCAGCGACCAGTCGTCTGCCTCGACCTGCGTGGCCGCGCCGGACATCCACATCGTGAAGACGGCGGACGCTGCCCAGGTGAACGCCGGCGACCCGATCGGCTTCACGCTGACCGTCTCCAACGACGGCTCGGGTGACGCCTACGGCGTCAACCTGTCCGACACGCTGCCCACCAACGCCGGGCTCGACTGGTCGATCGACAAGCAGGGCGCCGGCTGGAACAGCAGCTGCGGCATCGCCGCGGGCGTCCTGACCTGCGGCCCGGCAACGGTGCCCGCCGGCACGACCCAGGCCGACTCGACGTTCACCGTGCACATCACGTCCGGCACGACCGCCGCAACCGGCGGCGACTGCCCCGAGACCGGCGTCGTCCACAACACGGGCAACGTCACGACCACGAACGACGGCTCGGATCAGTCGAGCGCCTCGACGTGCGTGGCCGCCCCGGACATCCACATCGTCAAGACGGCGGATGCGGCCCAGGTCAACGCCGGCGATCCGATCGGCTTCACCCTGACCGTGTCCAACAGCGGCTCGGGTGACGCCTACGGCGTGAAGCTGACCGACACGCTCCCGGTCAAGGCCGGCCTCTCCTGGTCGATCGCCGGCCAGGGCTCCGGCTGGAACAACAGCTGCGCAATCGCGGCGGGTGTCCTGACCTGCGGCCCGGCGACCGTGCCCGCCAACACCACCCAGGCGGCGAGCACCTTCACGGTGCACATCACCTCGCCCACCACGGCCGCCACCGGCGGCGTCTGCCCCGAGGGCAGCGGCGTGGTGCACAACACGGGCGACGTGACCACCACCAACGACGGCTCGGATCAGTCGTCCGCCTCGACCTGCGTGGCCGCGCCGGACATTCACATCGTGAAGACGGCGGACGCCGCCCAGGTGAATGCCGGCGATCCGATCGGCTTCACGCTGACCGTCTCCAACAGCGGCTCGGGTGACGCGAAGGGCGTCAAGCTGTCCGACACATTGCCGGTCAAGCCCGGTCTCTCCTGGTCGATCGCCGGCCAGGGCTCCGGCTGGAACAACAGCTGCGCAATCGCCGCAGGCGTCCTGACCTGCGGCCCGGTGACGGTGCCGGCCGGCACGACGCAGGCCAACAGCACGTTCACCGTGCACATCACCTCGCCGACGACCGCCGCAACGGGCGGGACCTGCCCCGGCGGCAGCGGCGTGGTCAACAACACCGGCAACGTGACCACGACCAACGACGGCTCGGATCAGTCGAGCGCGTCCACCTGCGTGGCCGCACCGGCGATCCACATCGTCAAGAAGGCGGACGCTGCCCAGGTCAACGTCGGCCAGCAGATCGGCTTCACGCTGACCGTCTACAACAGCGGCTCGGGTGACGCGAAGGGCGTCAAGCTGGCCGACCCGCTGCCGACGAATCCCGGTCTCGACTGGTCGATCGCCGGCCAGGGCTCCGGCTGGAACGGCAGCTGCTCGATCGCGGGCGGCGTCCTCTCCTGCGGCCCGGTGACGGTGCCGGCAGGCACGACCCAGTCCGCGTCGACCTTCACCGTGCACATCGTGTCCGGGACGACCGGCGCAACCGGCGGCGACTGCACCGAGACCGGTGTGGTTCACAACACCGGCAGCGTGACCACCACCAACGACGGCTCGGATCAGTCGAGCGCGTCCACCTGCGTCCAGGCGCTGGTCGACCTCTCGATCACGAAGTCCGGCTCGCCGGCGACCCAGATCCTGGGCACCGGGAACATCACTTGGACGATGGTGGTCACCAACAACGGGCCGTCCGCCGACACCGGGGTCAAGGTCTCCGACCCGATGCCGGCGGGGAACACCTACGTGTCCTCCTCGACCACGCAGGGCACGTGCACGGGCGGTGCGATCCTGAACTGCGACATCGGCGACATGGCCGTCGGAGCACAGGTCACGATCACCCTCGTTACCACGCCGAGCGCGGCCGGAGAGCAGACCAACACGGCCGTCACGTCCGGCGACCGGCCGGAGACGAACCTCGCCAACAACACCGCGTCCGCGACGGTGGAGGTCACCCAGCAGATCCTGAAGCCGCCGTGCGTGGCGGTCAGCAAGATCACGCCGGGCCAGCTGATCGTCGGTCGCAAGACCACGGTGACCATTCACCTCAAGCAGGGTCACAAGGCGGCCGTAGGCTTCAAGGTCCGGATCAAGGGAGCCGGGATCAACGCGGTCACCAAGCGCTCGAACGCGAAGGGTGTGGTCAAGCACATCCTGAAGATGAAGAAGAAGGGCATCCTCGTCTTCACCCCGGTCGCCGGCCAGAACGCCGTCGGTTGCTCGGGCAAGCGCATCGGCGTCAGAGGCGTATTCACGCCGCCGGTCACCGGCTAGCGAGCCTCACTCGGAGGGGGCGCGGCACACGCCGCGCCCCCTCCTAACCTTTTCCAAACTAAGCAGGCGTTACGTCGTCTCAGCCGGTGAGGCTACGCTCGCGGAGAAGGAGGCCAGTTGGCAGTTCAGACGCACGCGGACGCGCACGAGATCGCGCTTCGGCTGCTCGACAACATCGAGACGGTCGTCCACGGGAAGCGGGAGCAGATCACGCTCGTCGTCGCGGCCCTCGTCTGCGGAGGCCACGTCCTGCTCGAGGACGTGCCGGGAACGGCCAAGACGGTGCTCGCCCGGGCGATCGCCCAGTCGATCGAGGGAGCGCACTCCTCCCGGATCCAGTGCACACCCGACCTGCAGCCGACCGACGTCACCGGCCTTTCGATCTTCAACCAGCGCGAGCGCGATTTCGAGTTCAGGCCCGGGCCGGTGTTCGCCAACGTCGTCCTCGTGGACGAGATCAACCGCGCGATGCCCAAGACGCAGTCCGCCCTCCTCGAGGCGATGGCCGAGCAGCAGGTGACCGTCGACGGGGTGACGCGCGTGCTCGCCGAGCCGTTCCTCGTGATGGCGACCCAGAACCCGATCGAGTACGAGGGAACGTTCCCGCTGCCGGAGGCGCAGCTCGACCGCTTCTTCGTCCGCACGACGCTCGGCTATCCGGACGCCGACGACGAGAACCGGATCGTCGACGAGCAGCTCGGCGGCCATCCGCTGGGGCGGCTGGAGCCGACCGTCGACGTCGCCGACGTCCACGCGATGAGCGCCGCGGTGCGCGAAGTGTTCGTGCACGACGCGGTCGCGCGCTGGGTCGTCGAGCTCGTGCGGGCCACCCGCGGGCTGGACATGGTCGCGATCGGCAGCTCCGTGCGCGGCTCCCTCGCCCTCAACCGCGCGGCGCGCGCGTGGGCAATGCTGAACGGCCGCCGGTACGTGACCCCGGAGGACGTGGAGCGGTTGTTCGTCCCCGTGCTGATGCACCGCCTGCTCTTCCGCCCGAGCTTCGTAGCCGAGATTCGGGACCGCGGCTGGGAGTCGGCTTCCGAGGAGATCCAGCTGCGCTGCCTCGAGCAGGCGCCGAAGCCGGGCTTCGACATCGACCTCGACGTCCCCGCCGCGGCGGTGTAGCGCCAATTCCCGCCGTGCGGGTCGTGGACTAGCGATGGCGACCGGGACATTCCCCCTGATCCCCCGCCGGCGCGTGATCGGCCTCGCCTTCGGCGGCGTGCGCAGCGTCCGCCGAGGCAGCGGCTCCGACGTCGCCGGCTCGCGCCGCTACGTGCCCGGAGACAATCTCGCCTGGATCGACTGGGCGGCGTCGGCGCGGCTCTCCGCCGTGCGCGACAGCGACGAGTTCATCGTCCACGAGTTCTTCGCGGACGAGGCTCCGCACGTCGTGATGATCGCCGATCGGAGGGCGTCGATGAGCATCGGTCCCTCGCCGCTGCGGCGCCTCGACAAGCCGCAGGCTCTGCTCGAAAGCCTGCGCCTGATCCGCGAGAGCGCGCGCGTGACGCGGAGCCTCACCGCCTACCTCGACCATGCCGACGGCGAGACGACCTGGCGCCCGCCAAGGAGCGAGCGGTTCACGCCGCAGGGCAGCCTCGAGGGGCGTCCGTTCGACGCACCGGCCGACACCGTCGCGCGCGGCCTCGATCACCTCCACGAGCACCGGCGCGAGCTGCCGACGCAGACGTTCGTGTTCGTCCTCTCGGACTTCATCGTCCCACCGGATCTGCGCGCGTGGCAGCGGGCGCTCGAGCACCGCTGGGAGCTCGTACCAGTCGTGATCCAGGATCCGGTCTGGGAGCGGTCGTTCCCGGACATCGGTGCCCTGACGGTGCCGTATGCCGACCCGGGCTCCAGCGGCGTCGTGCCCGTCTACCTGACGCGGGCCGAGGCGCAACGCCTGCGCGAGGAGCACGAGGAGCGCGCGGCGGAGCTCACACGCGTCTTCCGCTCGCTCGCAGCCGAGCCGGTGATGGTCGACTCGCACGAGCCCGGCGCGGTCCTCGGCGCGTTCCTGCGCTGGGCGGACCTGCGGATGATGGCGCGGGGAGCGCTCGTATGAAGCGGCTCGGCGTGGTCGCCGCCGTTGCCGTCGTCGCCGCAGCGCTGGCCGGAGTCGCAACAGCATCCCCGCCGGTCGTGGACATCGGCGTCCCCAGAGTCCAGGGCGGCTCGGTCCTCGGCCAGAACCTGCCGCTCAAGGCCTACGCCTCCATCCTCCCGCAGGTGCACCTCTTCGGCGACCCGATCACCGCGCAGGTGGCCGTCGTCGCGGACCGGAAGTTTGTCGCCCCGGCGAACGTGCACGTCTTCGTCCACTTCCACCCGTACAAGGCGGCCGGCCCTCCGACGATGACCCGCAGCAGCAACGGACGCCTCCTGCAGCTGACCTGGACGTGGAAGCTGCACTGCCTCACCAAGCAGTGCTTGCCGGAGACGAAGACCAGCGACCTCGCGCGCGTCTTCCACCTTCCGCCGGCGCACATCGAGTACCTGTCGCCCACCGGGCAGGTCCGGTACGCGCTCAACGCCCGCTTCCCGCGGGTCGCGACCCTCTCCGAGCTGAGCCCCTCCGAGGTCACCGCGATGGAGCGCCAGACGCTCATCTGGGCGAACCACCTCACGCCCGTCGCTTCGCCGCAATACCGCGTGTCGCCGAACCTCCTCTTCTGGCTCACACTGGCGCTCGCGGGCCTGCTCGGAGCCGCAGGCCTGGTTCTTGTCGGACGGTGGGCGTATCAGTTCCGCCCGGCCAGAGCGGCACAGACTCCGCTCAGCTCGTCGTCGCTCGAGCGGGCGTTGACGGTCTTCTTCTGGGCGCGGGCGCACGACGACGAGACCCTCCAGCGCAAGGCGCTCGAACGCGTCGCCGACGAGCTCCCATACGACGTCCACGACCTCTCCGAGACCGCCCGTGCGCTCGCCTGGTCGGAAGCGACGCCGGACGAAGAGGAAGTGCAGGAGATCTCGGAGCGCGCCGGGATCAGCCGCCGCAACGGGGAGCCGAAGCCGTGAGAGGCACGACGTTCATCCGCCGCGGCGCGACCCGGCTCGGCGACCTGACTCGGCTGCGGGATCAGGCACAGCGCACGACGCTCGTTCGCGTCGGTCTCGCGCTGGCCCTGGCGGCGACCCTCGCCGGCGCGGTGCTCCTCGCGCGCTCTGCGGGCAGCGGGCGGGCGGCGGTGCTGCCCGTCGGCGCGAAGACCGGAGTCATCGTCGCCGACATGTCCGCGAGCGTGGCCGGTCCGCCTTTCGAGCGGGTCGGAGCCATCGTGCGCGGGCTCGTCACGGCGAACCAGGCGATGGGGCTCGTCATGTTCTCCGACGTCGGCTACGAGTTGCTGCCGCCGAACTCCCCGCCGAGCGCACTCGAGCAGTTCCTGCGCTTCTTCGCTCCGAAGAGCGTCACCAAGGGCGCGCCCGTCTTCGGGGCGAGCCCGTGGAGCCAGTTCAGCGGCGGCACCAGGATCTCGACCGGGCTCGCGGCCGGCTGGGAAGCGCTGAAGCGCGCGGGCATCCCGCACGGATCGCTGGTGCTGATGAGCGACCTCAACGACTCGCAGGACGATCGTGACCCGCTCGTCGCGGTGGCCAACGACCTCCGCCAGGCGCACGTCCCGGTCCGGATCGTGCCGATCAACGCCGCCCCGTCGGACGTCGCGATCTTCGCGAGCCTTTTCGGCAGGAACGTGTTCGTCTCGCCGTCGGCATTCACGAGCACGTCGAAGCGGCGGGTCGAGCCGATCGTGGCCGGGTCGCCGTGGGCCCTGATCGCCGTCGGCCTCGTCCTCGTCGGGCTGCTCGCCGCCAACGAGCGGCTCAACTCGCGCCTCGTCCCGGAAGCGGAGTCGGACTCGTGAAGCGCCTGCGTCAGTCCGTTCCGCTGATCGCCGGCGTTCTCCTGCTCGGCCTCGCCACCGTCCTCGTGCTGTTCGCGCTCGACGTCCGCGCCTGGCAGGGCACCTTGACGCAGGGCGACCTGCGCTTCCGCGCCCAGCGCTCGCACATCGGTCTCTGGCGTTCGCCCGCCGTCCTCCCGTACGACCCGGCCCGCGCGGTGCTGGGGATCGACGACGCGCTCCGCTACCGGCAGGCGGTGCAACTCTTCTGGTTCAGCACCGACGGTGCGAGCACGGGAGGCAAGGCCGACCTGGCCGCGACCCGGGTCGCAGGCGAGACGGACCTGCAGAAGCTGGTCCGGACGGGCGCGACCCGGACGGAGCGCTCGAACGCGGCGAACCTCCTCGGCGTGATGACCGTCGAGGCTCCGGAGAACAGCGCGACCCAGAAAGAGGAGATCGGCACGGCGCTGCGCTACTTCGCGCAGGCGGTCAGGCTCGACCCGACGAACTACGACGCGAAGCTCAACCTCGAGCTCCTGCTGCGCGTGGCGCATCCTGGCAAGAACAAGCTCGACCAGGACGCCCGCGGCGGCTTCGGCTTCGGCGGCGCAAACGGCGTCGGCGCGGTCGGCGGCGGCCTCTGATGGGCTTCCAGTTCCTCACGCCGCTCGACGCTCTGTTCGCCCTCGCGGCGGCGATCCCGCTCGCGGCGCTGTGGCTGACGCACGGCCGGATGGAACGCGTCCGCCGTGCCTTCTCGCTGAAGTCGCCGCGCCGGCGCGAGCTGGTGGCGTTCGTCGTCGCGCTGGCCCTGCTGCCGGTGCTGATGGGCGTCGCGGCCGCGCAGCCGGTCGTCATCCGGCACAAGGAGCTCGGACAGCGCCTGGACGTGCAGGCCTACATCGTCCTCGACACGTCCACCTCGATGACGGCACGAACGGGACCCGACGGCATGACCCGCCTGGAGCGTGCGAAGCAAGAGGCCGAGCAAGTGATCTCCAAGCTCGGGGACATCCCGGTGGGCGTCGCGTCGATGACGGACCGCGTGCTTCCCGACGTGATGCCCACCCCGAACCACTTCCTCCTCAAGCGCGTGATCGATCAGTCGGTGGGGATCAACCGGCCGCCCCCGAGCCAGATCTACAAGGGGCGCGCGACGACGTTTTCCGCGCTCGAGCCGGTCCCGCTCTACAACTTCTACAACCCCGGCGTGCCGCACCGCATCCTCGTCGTCTTCACCGACGGGGAGGCCACTCCCATCCGAGGGAGCGTCGGCTACGACTTGGCGCGCGCAATGACGGTCCATCCGCTCTTCGTCCGCGTCTGGGCGCCGACGGAGCGGATCTACGCGCACGGCCACGTCGATCCGCACTATCGGCCCGATCCCTCCAGCGCCCGCGCGCTGAGCCGCTTCGCAACCGCCGCCCATGGCCGCGTGTTCGGGGAGAGCGCCCTCGACCAGCTCACGAAGACGATCAAGGCCGAGGCCGGCGACAAGCCCGTCTCGACGGACGTCCTCGGCTACGCGCGCGTCGCGCTGGCGCCGTGGTTCGTTCTCGCGGGGATCATCCCGCTCGGGTTCCTGATCTACCGTCGGAACTTCTGAGGGCGTACGCCTCAACTCCGGGCGTGTCAGCGCCGATAACTTGGTCAGCCCCGTGTGGGGCGACCGCAGGGAGAAGTCGTGCCGAGGGTCACAGGAACCGCGAACCGCTGGCTGTTGTTCCTTCTGGTGGCTTTCGCCTGCCTGGCCCTTCCGGCCGCGGCGGGAGCAGAGACGTTTGTCCCGACCGTCCCGTTCGTCTCGCTCACGCCGGTCATCCAGGGAACAGCTGGGTCGAACGGCTGGTACGTCAGCAACGTCGTGCTCGGCTGGCAGTTCAACCCCAATCCTCCCGACACGGTGCACGGCTGCTTCATCGGGGCGATCACCGCCGAGGGCGTCACGCACATCGACTGCAAGGCGACCTGGGGGGAGAACTCCGCGGAGGTCGTCCTCAACATCTCCATCGACAAGACGGCGCCGGCCGTGCACGGCGTGCCCAGTCGAGGACCGGACGCAAACGGCTGGTACAACCATCCGGTGTCCTTCACGTTCGCGGGGACCGATGCGACGTCCGGGATCGCGTCCTGTTCCTCGCTGACCTACAGCGGCCCCGACAACAGCAAGGCGTCGGTGGCCGGCACGTGTACGGACAAGGCAGGCAACATCGGTCACGCCGTCTACAAGTTCTCGTACGACGCGACCCCGCCGACCGTCGGGTCTCTGGCCGCCGAGCACGGCAACCGGAGCGTCCTGCTCACGTGGCAGCCCTCTGCGGGCACCAAGGTCTCGCAGGTCAGCCGCGGCGGCAAGGTCATCTACCAGGGCGCGGGAAGCGAGATCCGCGACAAGGGCCTCCGCGTCGGTTCGAAGTACAAGTACACGGTTGCCGCCACTGACGAGGCCGGAAACACGGGCACGGCAACGCTCGCGGTCACGGCGACCGGCCCGCTGACCTCCCCGGTCCCGGGCGAGCGCGTCACCTCGCGGCCACATCTCACCTGGCTGCCCGTGAAGGGAGCGACCTACTACAACGTCCAGCTGTACCGGGACGGACGCATCCTGAGCGTCTGGCCCAAGCGGACGAACCTCACCCTCCCGGCGAGCTGGTCATACCAGGGGCAACACCATCGCCTCCGCAAAGGGTCGTACCGCTGGTACGTCTGGCCCGGGTTCGGGAAGAAGTCGCAGGCGCACTACGGGAAGCTGCTCGGCAGCGACTCATTCGTCTTCGCCGGTTGATCTGTTTTGGGCACACGGTCCACGGGCCGTGGCCAGCACCCTTGCACCGGGTGGCGGGTCGACTCGG
>DATFSG010000137.1:0-6476 GCA_035262765.1 Gaiellaceae bacterium
GCGTCGAAGCGAGCCTCGGGCAGCCGCAGCGCCGCCGCGCTGTTCGCGATGTGGCGCGTGAGGTGGGAGTGCGGATCTGTCGCCTCGCGGAACCGGTCGATCTGCTGCGCCGCGAACTCCCGATCGGTGTCCGCAGTCGCAAGATGGCTCATCAGCCCGACGACGTTGGCGGGAGGCTCAGGCAGCTCGGTGAGCCCCCAGCGGCCCATGCCGGTGTCGAGCTTCAGATGCACCGGAATGTCCTGCGGGACCTCGCCGGGGACCGAGATGGCGAGCTCGAGCCGCGCCTCGCGCGCTTCGGCGACCTCATCGGTGGGGCACATCACGATGATTCGCGCATCCGGAAGCTCGTGGCGCAGCTCGACAGCCTCCGCGACGGTGACGACGCAGAGCGCGGAGGCTCCCGTCTCGAGCGCCGCCCGCGCGACATCGGTCGCGCCGTGGCCGTAGCCGTTCGCCTTCACAACGGCCCAGAGCTCGGAGCCGTCGAGCGCCTCGAGCAACCGCCGCGCGTTGTGGCGGATCGCGCCGAGGTCGATCGTGATCTCGCTCCGGTGCACGGGCGTCCAGCCTAGTTGCCCACCGGGACACGGAGTAGATTGCGGTCCGATGGTGAGGCGGTTGTCGCTGATCGTGCTGCTCACGAGCGCGTGCGTCTTCCTCGCGAGCCTCTACTGGTTGTGGATCGAATCGACGCCCAAGGTCGCCGGCGACCTGCTCAACCAGTTTTCCGGTGGCGCCTCGTTCTACGGCTGGGCGGGGATCTACGGTTCGGCTGCCGCACTGGCGGCCGTCGCGTTGGTTCTCGGAGCCGGGGCTTCGCTCGTGCGCCCGCAACTCACCACACGCTTGCCGTTGGTGAGCGCCGGAGTCGCCCTTCTCTACCTCGCGCTGCTCAACGCGGCGTGGCTCCAGGGCATCAGCATCTTCGAGGGCACGTTCCAACACCGCTCGATCGGGCTCGCTACCGGCGCCTACCTCGGGATCGGAAGTGCGGCCGTCGCGTTAATCGCCGCGGTTGCCGCCCGCTGGGACGAGGTCAGGCGCCGTCCTTCGGTGTCGGCGGTGGCGGCTTTCGCGTTGACCGTCGGCCTGCTCGCCGCCTTCATCCTCCCCTGGCTGAACGTGCATCCTCCGCACCTGCGGACCGGTGGTGCCATCGCGTACCAGGTCTCGAACGTAGGAAGCAGCGTTGTCGTTTTCATCGCGGCGATCGCTTGCTTCGGGCTGCCACTCTGGATGCGCGGGACGCCTCCGGGGAGACGTCTGGTCGCCGCACTCGGCGTCGCGGTGCTCGTCGCCGGAGGCCTCGGCCCGCTCGGCACCCATCGCCACTGGCCGTACGAGGCGTGGCTGCAGCTCGGCTGCTCGCTCGGACTAGTTGCACTCGCGCTCGCGACTAGCCGCGGTCTGCGAGTCTCCCGGCCGCCGATCGCCGACGCCGGGGCGGTCGCGGCCGGCGCCTTGCTCGTCGTCTCCATGTTCCTGCCCTGGCAGAAGTTCGGCGACCCCGGCTCGTTCAGCGGTTGGTCGACCGCGCAAGCCTCGACGGCCGGGGGGCTTGCGGTCATCCTCGTCGTGCTCCTACTCGGCTTCCGACATCTCTACGTCGAGCTCGCCGTGGGGGCCGCGATCTATGTCATGGCTGCGGGGTTCGCGATCACCGGGTTCCTAGAAACGCATCTCGGATACGGGGCCTCGCTCGGCTTTGCGGGCGCTGCGCTGCTCCTCGTCGCGGCCGCCCGACGGCTCGGGAGTGTGCCGCCCGACCGAAGGCGACTCCTTGTACGCCTCGTCCCGATGCTCGCGTGCGTCGGCTTCCTCGTGATGCCGGTGGCCACGCTGACTGGGAGGCTGTCGCAGACACTCCAGTTCGAATCGCCGTGGCAATGGTGGTGGCTCGAGGTCGGCGCGATACTCATCGCGTTACGGCTGCTCGGGCGGTGGCTGAGCGGGCCGAAGGCCGATGACGAGCTCGTGCTGCTACCGCTCGCGTTGCTCTCGCTGACGGTGCTCACCGTCGTCCAAGCCCATAGCGCGTACGACCAACTCACCTGGCAGAGCTGGCTCTCTCTAGGGCTTTGCCTCCTCCTCGCCGTGCTTGGCTGGCTGGAGCGAACTGACCGCCTCGAAAAGTTCCGGGTTCCCCAGGAGATCTGGCGCGTCGACCGGCTACCCGGCGAGAGCTGACGGCAGAGCCTCGACCACGTCGCTAGCGACGAGGCCGTAACGCTGCTCCGCCCTGTGCGACGCGATCTGCTGCACCGCGCAGGCGGCCGCCGCCGCGCGCTGCGGCTCCATTCCTTTGGCGAGGAACGCGGCCGTGACGCCGGTGAGGACGTCGCCCGTGCCCGCGGTCGCAAGCGACGGCCGGCCGAGAGCTGAGACGAGCACGCCGCGGCCGGGTGCCGCAACGAGCGAGTCCTCGCCCTTGAGAACCACGACGGCCTGGAACTTCTCCGCCGCCTCCTGCACCGAGGCGAGCCGGTGCGCGGCAACCTCCTTCGAGTCCCGCCCGAGCAGGCGCGCAAGCTCACCCTCGTGCGGGGTGAGGACGCGCAGGGCCGGCCACTCGCCGGGCTCGAGCTCGAAGAGCGCGTCGGCGTCAACGACGGCGGGCAGCTCGACCTCGGTGAGCAGACGGCGCACGAGGGCCTTCGCATCCGGCTCGCGTCCGAGCCCGGGACCGACCGCCAGCGCGCTTGCCTTCGCCGCCGCCTCGAAGACGTCCTCGAGCGGCCGCTTCACGGCTTCGAGCACGAGCGACTCGAGCACCGGCAGCGACTCGGCCGGCGCGGCGATCGTGACGTAGCCGGCGTCCGCCCGGAACGCGGCGCGCGCGGCGAGCGCCGGCGCCCCAGTCATCCCGCGCGATCCGCCGACGACGAGGACGTGGCCCGCCGTGTACTTGTTGTCGCGGGCCGAGCGGCGCGGCACCTCGGCCAAGATCTCTGCAGTGACCAGCCTGTGCTCGGTCTCCGCCGGCTCGAGGCCGATGTCGGCGACCGTCACTTCGCCGGCGTGAAAGCGCCCCGGCGCAACCGCTAGGCCCACCTTGGGGCCGTGCATCGTCACGGTCACGTCGGCCTGCACCGCCGCGCCGGCGACCTCCCCGGTGGTCGCGTTAACGCCGGAGGGGATGTCGACCGCAAGCACCGGGACGCCTGCTGCGTTGATCTGCTCGATGAGCTGTGAGGTTTCATCGCGCGGCGCTCCCTTGAGACCGGTGCCGAGAAGCGCGTCGACTACGACGTCCGGACGCTCGTCGACCAGCTCGCGACCCTGCGCGTGCAGGATCTCGGCGGCGATCCGCCCGTCGCCACCGTTCGCGCCGCCGCCCGCGTGAAGAGCGATCCGCCGGGCGTCGGGGAAACGGCGCATGAGCTCCTCCGCGACGGCCGAGCCGGCGCGCTGCATCATCGTGTCGACATCGTGGCCGGCCTCGGCTGCGCGCATCTCCTCCGCCGTGTAGAGCGGCTCGAGCTCAGCCATCGGTGGCGATCGCGACGGCCTGCGCCAGCTCGCGCGAATGCGTCATCGAGAGGTCGACCGAGTCGACGCCGAGCGCAGCGGCCCGTTCGGCGAGACGGCCGGACAGGCGCACCGCCGGCTTCGGTCGTCCAGCGATCTCGATCTCCTGCCACGCGAACGCGCGCGCGACGCCGAAGCCGAGCGCCTTGCCGACGGCCTCCTTGCCGGCGAAGCGGCCGGCGTAGCTCTGCGCCGGATTCGGGCGCGAGTCGCAGTACGCGCGCTCGGCCTCGGTGAAGCAGCGCTCGCGGAAGCGCGCGTAACGGGCGAGCGAACGCCGGATCCGCTCGATCTCAATCAGGTCGGTGCCGACGTGGACGCTCACGCGATGTGCTCCTCGAGCCACTCGGGGAGCTGTGCGATCGAGGAGACGATCCCGTCCGGCTTGACCCGCGCCGTCTCGACTGCATCCGGCCGGAACTTGCCGGTGCGCACGAGCACCGCGTGCATCCCGACGCCGCGGGCGCCGGCGACATCGGTCTCGAGATCGTCGCCGACCATCCAGGCCATCGACGGCTCGGCATCGAGCGCGCGGCAAGCGGCGTCGAAGTACGCGGCGCTCGGCTTGCCCAGTACGTTCGCCGTCGTTTGCGCCGCGTACTCGAGCCCGGCGACATAACAGCCGGCGTCGAGCAGCGGCCCGCGCTGCGTCTGCCACCAACGGTTGCGGTGGAGGCAATAGAGCTCGGCTCCCATCTCGAGCTCGGCGAACGCGCGCGCGAGGTTCATGTACGAGAAGACGAGATTCGTCTCGGGCGAGTCGTCCGCGCCGCCGATCAGGACAGCGTCGACGTTGTCGCCGACGAGCTCGACTCCCTCGAGGTCGCCGACCAGCGCGTGCATGACGAGCGCGAGGACACGACGGCCGCGGAGCGCCTCGACGGCCGCGTCGGCGGTCGTCTGTACCTCCCCCACTTCCAGCTCGATCCCCATCGCCTGCAGGCTCGCCGCGAGGTCGGCTTTCGACCGCGTCGTCGCATTCGTGACGAAGCGGAGCCGGTGGCCGTCCCGGCGAAGGCGCCGCACCGCGGCGGCTGCACCCGGCAGCGGTTGGCCGGAGACGTGCAGGACGCCGTCCACGTCGAGCAGAATCGCGGCCATGAACGGCGAGTCTATTCGCGTGACGCGTTCGGTCGTCCTTCCCCTCGCGGAAGTCGAGCTGCAGGTCTCGCGCTCGAGCGGCCCGGGCGGCCAGCATGCGCAGAAGTCCGAGACACGAGTCGTCGCCGTCTTCGACGTCGAAGCCTCGACCGCGCTGAGCGAGGCGCAGAAGCGGCGCGTGGTCGCGCGGGTCGGGCCGGTGCTGCGAGCAGTGGCGCAGGACGAGCGGAGCCAGGCGCGCAACCGCGAGCTCGCGCTCGAGCGGCTGGTCGCGGCACTGCGTGAGGCGCTTCGCGTCCCGCGCAAGCGCCGGCCCACCAAGCCGACCGCCGCGTCACGCGAGCGCCGCCTCGAAGGCAAGCGGCGCCGCGGCCAGGTCAAACGGCTGCGGCGTCCCCCGGATTAGGCGCTCGCTCGACCTCGACGTGCGGGAGCCACTCGAGCCAGCTCGGCAGATACCAACTCAGCTTGTCGAGCAGGACGAGCGTCGCCGGCAAGACAACCGAGCGGATGACCGTCGCGTCGAGCAGCAGCGCGACGGCCACGCCGAAGCCCATCTGCTCGAACATCACGAGCTTTCCGGCCGCGAAGCCGGCGAAGACGACGACGATGATCACCGCCGCGCCGGTGATGATCCGCGCCGTCGACGCGACACCGCCGACAACTGCGTCGCGCGTCGAGCCCGACGCGTCGTAGCGCTCCTTGATCCGGCTCATCAGGAACACCTGGTAGTCCATCGAGAGGCCGAACAGCACCGAGAACAGGAACAGCGGCACCCAGGCGTCGATCACGTGCGTGTGCTGGAACCCGAACAGGCTCGCGCCGTGTCCGTCGAGGAAGACGAGCGTCAGCAGGCCGTACGCCGCGCCGACCGAGAGCAGGTTCAGCAGCACCGAGACGAGCGCGACGACGATCGAGCGGAACGCGACAGTGAGGAGGATGAAGCTGAGCCCCAGCACGAAGATGAGCACGTACGGGGTCGGGTTGGTCACGGCGTCGAAATAGTCGACGTTCTCCGCGGTCGTGCCTCCGACGTAGACGTTTGCCCCGCTCCCCGCGAAGATCGACGGGATGATGTGCGCACGGAGGTTGCGCACGGCACTGATGGCCGGGGCTCCGGCAGCGTCTCCACCCATCGGCGAGATGAGCAGCGCGGTGTTCTCGCGAGTCGACCTCTGAGCCCGCCCCGGGCCGAACCTGCCGCTCGCCTGGAGCTGCTTGTCGAGCTTCCCGATGTCGCTGTCGACCTCGGTCGGGTTGCCGCCGACGGCCACGATCACTACGGGCACCGGGCTCGCAACGGGGAAGGTCCGCTCGAGCAGGGTCTGACCCTGCCTCGACGGCAGGCTCGATGGGAGCGTGTCGACGCCGTTCGCGCCGATGTGCATGCCGAAGATCGGCGAGGCACAGAGCAGCATCCCGCCGACCGCGATTGTGAGCCACAGCACCGGCCTGCGGAGCACGCCCTCGACGATCCGCTTCCAGAAGTTGCCCTCCGCCGTGTCGGCGCGACCGAGGTTCCGACCGAGGTACGGGACCCGCCCGGAGTTGACGCGGTCGCCGATGAGGCTCAGCAGCGCGGGCAGCAGCGTGAGCGCCGCGGCCACCGAGACGATGCCGACGAGGATCGCGCCGAGCGCCAGGCTCCGCATGATCGAGGTCGGCACGATGAACATGCCGAGCAGCGCGATCACGAACGTGCTGCCGCTGAAGAGCACAGCGCGGCTGGCGGTCGCGCCGGTGGCGGCGATGGCGTCCTCCTTGGCCAGCCCGTGCCCGCGCTCCTCTCGATAGCGCGACACGACGAACAGCGAGTAGTCGATCCCGAGCGCCAGTCCCATTCC
>DATFSG010000138.1:0-15733 GCA_035262765.1 Gaiellaceae bacterium
AACGAGCTGAACCCGATCTACATGATGGCCAACTCCGGCGCCCGCGGCTCGTTCGCGCAGCTCCGCCAGCTGGCCGGCATGCGCGGCCTGATGGCGAATCCGAAGGGCGAGATCATCGAGCGGCCGATCAAGGCGAACTTCATGGAGGGCCTGTCGGTGCTCGAGTACTTCATCTCGACCCACGGCGCCCGCAAGGGCCTCGCCGACACGGCGCTGCGCACGGCCGACTCGGGCTACCTGACGCGGCGTCTCGTCGACGTCTCGCAGGACGTGATCATCCGCGAGGAGAACTGCAAGACGAAGGAGTTCGTCGAGCTCCCGCTCTTCTTGCCGGACGGCCTCAACAAGTCCGTCGCCGGCCGGATCGTCGCGGAGGACATCCACAAGCCGCTCGCGTCCGGCAAGCCGGGCAAGACGGTCGTCGCCACGAAGGGCGAGGAGATCACGGTGCGCAGGCTGCGGGAGATCGTGGAGGAGCTCGGCGACGACGCCGAGGGCTTCACGATGCCGGTGCGGTCGGTGCTGAAGTGCAAGGCCGAGACCGGCGTGTGCCGCCAGTGCTACGGCACGTTCCTCGCGACCGGCGAGCTGTCGGAGATCGGCGACGCGGTCGGGATCATCGCCGCGCAGTCGATCGGCGAGCCGGGCACGCAGCTGACGATGCGGACGTTCCACACCGGTGGTATCGCCGGCGCCGACATCACGCACGGCCTGCCGCGCGTCGTCGAGATCTTCGAGGCGCGCAACCCGAAGGGCGCCGCGGCGCTGGCCGAGGTGGCCGGCACCGTGCACCTCGAGGAAACCGAGCGCCAGCTCCGGATCACCGTCGTCGCCGACACCGGGAACGAGGAGGACGACTTCTCGATCCTCGTGCCTCGCCGCACGCGGCTCAGCGTCGCGCAGGGCGAGCACGTCGAGGCGGGCGATCCGCTGCACGAGGGCTCGCTCAATCCCGGCGATCTCCTGCGGCTCAAGGGCTACACGGAGACCGAGCTGTACCTCGTCGGCGAGGTGCAGAAGGTCTACAAGTCGCAGGGCGTCGAGATCCACGACAAGCACATCGAGCTCATCGTCCGGCAGATGCTGAAGAAGGTGCGCGTCGAGAACAACGGCGGCACCGAGCTCCTGCCCGGCCAGCTCGTGGACAAGAACGTGCTCGAGCGCGAGAACGCGCGGGTCAAGAAGGAGAAGAAGGAACAGGCCACGTCAGAGCCGCTGATCCTCGGGATCACGAAGGCGTCGCTCGCGACGGAGTCCTTCCTCTCGGCCGCGTCGTTCCAGGAGACGACGAAGGTGCTGACCGACGCCTCGATCGAGGGCAAGGTCGACCGGCTGCTCGGGCTGAAGGAGAACGTCATCATCGGGAAGCTGATCCCGGCGGCGACAGGCCTGAAGCGGTACCGGACGATCGAGATCGGGCCGTCCGACAAGGTCCCGGCGAGCGCGCTCGCGCGCCCGCAGACCGAGGAGCAGCTCCTCGCCGCGCTCGAGGAGATCGGCACCGACGGCTCCGACGCCCTGGCCGGGCTCGGGCTCGACTTCGGCGGCGAGATCGAGACGAACGGCGACGCCGAGCCGAAGAGCGGCCTCGAGGCCGAAGAGGTCCCCGAGGTCGAGACGCCGCTCGACGAGGGCTAGCAAGGCGTAAGCAGTTCGCAAGGGAGGGCGGCGACATGCCGCCCTCTCTGCTACACAGGTGGGGGTCGTGGGGAAGCTCGCTCTCGTCTTCGCAGTCGTTACAGCGGCGTGCCTTCTGGCCGCCGACACAGCCGTGTCCGATCCCGTCTTTGCGGGCCAGTGCGGCATCAGGGCGCAGCAGACCGTCTGGGGCGAGTACGGCTGGCCGACGCTGCTGCCGATCCTGGCCAAGCCGGGGACGCTGCTCGCGGCCACGACGCACTCCGGCACCGACTACGCGGTGGCCGCGCGGGCTCGCGGCGCCGCGACCTACGCCTTCGACCTGAAGCTGTCGAACAAGGTCGGTACGCCGGCCCAGCCCGCCGATCCCTCAACCCTCGAGGCCGCCGCCCAGACCGAGTACCAGAAGGCCGTGGTGCGGAGCGGGAATTGCGCGACACCGCTCGTCGTCGAGAACGAGCTCTTCGGCGCGCAGACCCCGACCCCCTGGACTGCGTCGACGGCGCAGTACCGGGCCAACGTGCTCGCCTTCCTGCAGGACCTCGCCGCGCTGGGCGCGCATCCGGTCCTCCTCGTCAACAAGACCCCCTACGCCGGCTCCGCCGATGCCCTTGCGTGGTGGCAGTCGGTGGCAAAGG
Organism: Gaiellaceae bacterium; assembly: GCA_035262765.1. Classification (GTDB taxonomy): domain Bacteria; phylum Actinomycetota; class Thermoleophilia; order Gaiellales; family Gaiellaceae; genus Palsa-739. Next base: position 2,277 of record DATFSG010000138.1, read on the forward strand.
TCTCCGACATCGTCCGTGAGGTCTACCTGCCGGCGACCAGGATCTGGCCCCTCGGCCCGGTCCTCGGCAATCGGCTCCTGCGGCAGAGCTACCGGAACGCGGTCGCCGATCTCACCACCTCGCTCGGGATCCCGGCGAACCGGCTCGGGATCATGATCAGCTTCCTGAGCCAGAAGGGTGTCGGCGGCCGCAACGCCCTCGAGCCTTCCTCCGCCTGGTTCCAGGTCGTGAAGTGGGAAGCGCTCTCGGCGAAGCAGGTCGCGAAGGAGACAGGGCTGGGCTCGATCTTCTCCTGGGGCTGGCAGGAGTGGAACAAGAAGGAGATGGATCCCGACAAGCCGAAGGCGGCCTGCGTCTGGCTCTGGGGCAGGACGCGGAGCCTCTGCAACGCACCGAAGATGCTCGGGAAGGGCTTCAACCGCTCCCTGACCGCGGGGCAGATCCTCCTGCCGCACGGCGTCGTCTGCCGTGCCAACGGCATCGGCTCCGTCAGCGGCGGTTCCCTCACCGGGCTCGAGGCACTGACCGGCGATCGGGATGCCGCGCTCAGCGCGCTGTTCGAGCGGCTCGTCGAGTCGTCGAAGAGCCCGATCTCGCGCCGCGCCGTCCTGGCTGCGCAACAGGAGGTGATCCGGGACTCGTTCCACGGCAAGCGAAGCGCCTACGTCGCGGCGCTCCACCAGGCGCACGCGACTCTCGGGATCGCGCTGTCGGTTCTAAGTGACGAGCTCCGACGCGCGCGGCTCGAGCAGCTGCGCTACGCGCCGAAGCCGACGGCGGGCGAGGTGGCCTCATTCTATGCGGCCTACCCGGACCTGCTCGTCCGGCGCGCCCGCGTCTCGCCCGCGCCGCCGTGGCTCCCGGGACGCACCGGGTTTGCCGTGGCCGAGGCGGCTCCGGACCGCCTGTTCTCGCTGCCGACCGGACGGAAGTCGCGCCTCACGACGCTCCTCGGGACGTACTCCGTGCGGCCGCTCGGGCCGTCGCAATCTCTCGGCGCCCTGCCGCTCTCCACGGTGCGGCCGGCGATCGTCGCGGCGCTGCGCGGCTTCGAGCGCGCGCAGGCCTTCGAGCACTGGACGATCAACGAGCAGAACCAGGTCCTGAACAAGACGATCTGCCTCCGCGACCAGCTGCCGCAGCCGGCCGCGATCGACCTCACCGAGTACCTGCCCTTCCTCCGGCTGCAGTAGTAGGGCATAGCCTTGCGGGGTGCTCGAGAAGCTGTGGGGCAACATCCCCGTCGGCCCTGAGACGCAGGGAGTGCGCGTCGTCGGGGCCGTCGGCAAACGATGGCTGCACGTCGCGGCGCGGTACACGCCGCTGCCGCCCGCCGCCCGCGCCTCGCTCCATCGGCGGCGGGGCGTCAACGTCGGGCAGCGCGTCTTTATCGGCACTGAGGTGTTCATCGACGACGCCGTGCCGTCCTCCGTCACGCTCGAGGACGACGTGACCGTGATCGCGCAGACGACGATCCTCGGCCACACGTACTACCCGCACCACTTCCACCATTTGCTCGGCGACGAGGAGACGCGCGCCGAGCTGCGCACGACGATCCGCCGCGGCGCCTACCTCGGCCTGCGCAGCACGATCCTCGCCGGCGTCACGGTGGGCGAGTACGCGATCGTCGGCGCCGGCAGCGTCGTGACCGCGGACGTGCCGCCGTACACGATGGTCGCGGGTGTACCGGCGCGCGTCGTGCGCGAGTTCGGCCCGGACGAGGTCGGCGACTGAAGGCCGCTAGAACGATCCGCCGGCCGAGAAGAGCGTGTACTTCGGCTTGAAGTTCGGATCGCTGAAGGACTCGATGAACGGGAAGTTCGGGAAGCTCAGATTGAGCGACTGGCCCGGGATGACGAGGCTCGGCGAGACGAGCGGGCCTTGCGTCGACCCCTGGCCGCCACCGAGGTTGATCTCGGTGGCGCTGTACAGACCGCCCTGGAAACCGAGGTTGGTCGACGAGAGCAGGCCCCTGGACTCGATGATGAAGACCGACTTCGTCGTGTCCCAGTAGTCAGGGGAGCTCGTGTTCGTCGCATTGGCGGTGTCGCAATTTCCGCTCGCGACGTGGACGCAGAGGACGGTGCCGTTCGAGGCGAACGTCGTCCCGTTGACGAAGAAGCTCGAGACGCCTGTGTAGGTCACGGGAGTGCTGTTGCTGAGGTCGAGGTTGCCGGAGAAGTAGAGATAGCCGTAGAGCGCCACCGTGTGGGCGACGGAGTTGTAGGTAACCGAGCCGACCGTGCCTCCGCTGACGCCGTCGGCGACCGTGCACGTGTAGCCGGTCGAGCCGGCCCCCGAAGCAGGGGTCAGATAGAAGGTGGCACTCGAGAGCGAGACCCCGTTCGTGCAGGTGACCGTCGACGCTGCCTGCTCGGCGGCGATCCCCGCCCAGTCGACTGCCGGGAGCGTCTCGACCGCGGGTGCGGGCGCAGTGGTTCTCCCGGAGCGGTCGAAGATGGAGGTCGTCGCGGTGTTGATCGGGCACGGGGTGATGTAGGCCCCGTTGTTGCTCTTCACGCAACCGCCGGCGACCTGGACGCTGGTCACCGCCGTGGTCTTGCCGATGTCCGCGCCGCCGTTCTGAAGCCGGACGTTGCCTTGCACCTTCAACGTGACGGCCGAGCCCTCGATCGACGCAGCCGAGGTCAGGCAGAGGTTGCCTGCGACATAGATCGGCGCGTTGGCGTTGACCGTCTGTCCCAGCTGGAGGTCACACGGCTGGCCCGTCGAGCCCGAGTAGAGCTCCGTCCAGTAGCTGGGCGGCGGCGTGTACTGCGGCAGTTGCTCGATGTAGATCGTGTCCGTCACCGTCCGGGTCAGCTGCGTTCCCCCGGTCGGGTTCGGCACCCTGCCCGTTCCGTGGAGGACGAGGACTCCTTTGACGTTTGCGGAGCCGCTCGCCAAATAGCTCGTCGGGCCCCAGCTCATGCACGACGAGGCCGACGTGCAAGCGGCTGTCGAGGTCGGCGACTGCTGCGAGCTCGGGACTCCCGAGGCCGTGAACCAGGTGGGGTCGTACACGGTCGTGTTCTGGCTCGCGTTCCCCGAGGTGTCGTAGTAATGCGAATAGAGCTGCGCCTCGGCCTGGCTGAGCCCGGCCTCGGCCAGGGAGTATGCCGACTGGCCCTGCTGCTTCAGCGACGCGTCCCGCGAGTTCGCGCTCGTAAAGGCAAGTGTTGCCGTGACCATGATCGTGAGCACGAGGATGATGGCCAGGGCCATGACGAGCGCAATCCCGCTCTCGTCCAGCAGCCGCGAAGGCAGGCCGACAGCGGCCGGCTTTGGAATGAGCCGACGTGCCACCCCCGACCGATGCAGCTCGCTCATCGCTCTTACTGTCGGCGGACCGGGCGGCGCGGGCGCCCCTAGAAGGAGGGATTCGCCCGAACGAGGGATGTGGCGCAAGGCCTCAGCTTCCGGGGAACGTGGTGAAGGTCGACGACTCGCGCACCGGGGCGGTGAGGCTCGAGCTGCGCACCACGACTGTGACGCGCTTCACGGGCTGGGGGCCTGTTGAGCAGGTCAGCGAGGGCGAGACGCTCAGCGTGCCGCTGACGCAGGTGTACGCGACGTAGGTGTCGAGGCGGTACGACTTGTTGTCAGGCCCCGTCTTCGTCTGCGTCGGCAGGCAGGTGGAGGTTGTGGATGCGCAGGTCGTGCTCGTCACCTGGGCCGTCGAGCTATAGGCGCTGTCACTCGTGTACGTCGAGTCCGTGCTGCAGCTCGAGCCGCAACTTCCGCTCGTCGTGCCCAGTGCGATGGCGCTGTACTGGATCGCCCGGAAGCGCTCCATCTGCGCGTCGGCGACCATCCGGGCGCTCGAGACGCGGGTCGCGCGATTCAGCGCCGCGTACGCGGAGGTGTAGGCGGCGACGAGAGCAAGGATCCCGATCGTCAGGACGATCATCGCGATCAGCAGCTCGACGAGCGTGAAGCCGTCCTCGCCCCGCAGGCGCAGTCTCCGAGGCCGCTTGATCACGAGTGCGCCCCGTTCCGAAGCACGATGTCGTCGACGACGTTGTACGAGTCGACGGTGGAGCTCGGCCCTTTCAGGTTCACCGGCATCACGACGTGGAGCATCGGCAGGCTCCCCGAGGGCTTGAACACGGGTGGGGAGCCGCACGAAACGGTCGTGCTGGGCAGGCAGAAGGGGGTCGACGTCTGCAGGTAGTCGGCCCACTTGACCTTGCCCGTCGAGCTGCAGGTCGGGCGCGATGTGGTGGAGGTCACCCGGAAGAGGGCGTAGTCACCCGTCTTCAACGCGCTGGCCGAGGTGCACCACGTGACGTACGGCGTCACCCCGCCCGCAGTCGCGCACGCCGAGCTCAGCTGCACGGTCACCGCGTTGTAGGCGGTGCCCGGGGTCAGCGCGTTTCCAGCGGTGTCGGTGATCGGAAGGGCATTGGGGTTGGTCGCGCTCGGGACCTGCCCGGCGCAGTGCAGCTCGCGAACGAGCTGGGTCAAGCCGGTGCGGGCCTGCTCCTGAGCCTGGAAGCGATTGTTGGCGTCGACCGCGCTATGTGTCGCCGACACGAGCACGGCTGAGAGAGAGGCGACGACGATGGTCAGGATCACCATGGCAACGATGAGCTCGACCAGCGTGAAGCCGCACTCGGCGGCGACGCGCGCGCGGAGGCGGCGCGGCAGGCGCGCTCTCGCGATGGGACCCATGCGACGCCTATCGGCGGCGAGTGTTGCGGGCTTGAGCGTCAGACGAGCGTTATTCCGCGCGGGCTAATCCGCCGCGGCGAGCCCGCCCTTGCCGCCGTGCTTCGCGGCGTACAGCGATTCGTCGCCCCGCTCGAACAGGCTCGTGGGGCTGTCGTTCGGCTGGATGTCCGCCACTCCGGCGGAGACGCGGACCCGTCCGGCGCGTGCGATCGGCTGCGCCGAGACGGCCCGCTGGATCCGCACGACGAGCTGGCGGGCCTGGCCGACCTCGACCTCGGGGACGATGACCGCGAACTCGTCGCCGCCGACCCGGCAGGGGATGTCAGCCGAGCGCACGACCTGGCGGATGCGGTCGGCGATCTCGGCGAGGACCGCGTCGCCGGCGAGGTGGCCGATCCGGTCGTTGATCTCCTTGAAGCCGTCGACGTCCACGATCACGAGCGCGAGCCGGCGCTGGTACCGCTGGGCGCGGTCGACCTCGCGGGCCAGCGTCTCGTAGAAGTAGCGGCGGTTGTGCAGTCCGGTCAGGGAGTCGAGGTCGGCGAGCTGCCGCGCCTCGCGGAAGCGGCGTGCGTTCTCGATCGCCGGCGCGACGCGCTCCGCGAGCTCCTCGAGCCGGCGCACGTCGTCGTCGCCGAATCGGACCTCGGGGTCGCGCGAGAAGACGCCGATCCAGCCGATCTTGCCGTTGCGGCCGAGGAGCGGGACACCAAGTGCCTCGTGCACCGCCCCGGCCGCGTGTTCCTCCCCGTACAGGTACGAGAGCTCGATTGCCCGCGCCTCGCGCGGCTCGGGCGCACCGGTGAAGATGCGGACGGTGTTCTCGTCCTCCTCGTCGCGGTCGAGGCCGATCGAGCCGAGCAGACGCTCGTCGCCGTCGCCGTTCGGATCCAGCTCGACCACGGCCGCGTCGACCTTCGGCAGCCCGGCCGCGGCCTGGAGGGTGGAGCCGATCGCGTCGTCGAGGTCGATCGTCGTGGCGATCTGGCCGAGGAACCGGCTGCGCTGCGCCTCCTCCTCCGCGCGGAGAACGGCACTGCTCAGCTCGCGCGCGAGCTCGTCGAGCCGCGTCTCGAGGGTCTGCACTGTGGCGGTCACCTGAGCCTCGACGTCGCGGGAGGTCCGGCGGCGCAATCGGCGCAGCAACTCGAGCGCCACGAGGACGCAAATGACGAGCGCTATGGCGAGACCGATTGAAAGCCAATGCATGACCGCAGCTCCGAGTTTTCGGTGGGCGTACTTTAGGTTCGGGTCGGAGTGCGAGCCACTAGCCCATTTGGAGGGGTTTCTGGACGATTGGCGGGGTTCACGCGTCTTCGCTACCATGCCGCGGGCCGGTTGGTTGGGGCGTTCTTGCCCTGGCCGACCGTCTCTTTACGAGAGGACTCATTTGCCGACTGTCAATCAACTCGTGCGCAAAGGCCGTAAGGCCGCGAAGGCGAAGACGAAGACACCCGCCCTCGCCGGCGCTCCGCAGAAGCGGGGCGTGTGCACGCGTGTCATGACGCAGACCCCGAGGAAGCCGAATTCGGCGCTCCGCAAGGTCGCCCGTGTCCGCCTGACCAACGGGGCTGAGGTCGGCGCGTACATCCCGGGCGAGGGCCACAACCTGCAGGAGCACTCCGTCGTGCTCGTGCGCGGCGGCTCGACGAAGGACCTCCCGGGCTACCGCTACAAGATCATCCGCGCCGCGCTCGACACCGGCGGCGTGTCGGACCGCAAGCAGGGCCGCTCCAAGTACGGCGCCAAGCGAGGCTCCTGATGCCGCGTCGTGCCGAGGTCCAGGTGCGCGATGTGGAAGCCGACGCCGTCTACGGCTCGCAGCTCGTCACGCAGGTGATCAACAAGGTCATGCTCGACGGCAAGAAGTCGATCGCCGAGCAGATCGTCTACGGCGCGCTCGAGACCGTCGGGACGAAGACCGGCCGCCCGCCGGTCGAGGTGCTCGAGGCGGCCGTGAAGACGGTCACCCCGGTCCTGGAGGTGCGCAGCCGCCGCGTCGGCGGCGCGAACTACCAGGTGCCGGTCGAGGTACCGCAGCGCCGCGCCCGCACTCTCGCGGTGCGCTGGCTCGTGACCTATGCCCGCGAGCGGCGCGAGAAGGGCATGCCGGACAAGCTCGCCAACGAGATTCTCGACGCGCTGAACCAGCAAGGCGGCGCGTTCAAGCGCAAGGACGACGTCTACCGGATGGCGCAGGCCAACAAGGCCTTCGCGCACTACCGCTGGTAGGCGCGGGAGAGGGAGATTTGAGCACCAAGGTCACAGAGCAGAACGCCGTCGCACTCGACCGCGTCCGCAACATCGGGATCATGGCCCACATCGACGCGGGCAAGACCACGACGACCGAGCGCATCCTCTACTACACGGGCCGCACCCACAAGATGGGCGAGGTCCACGAGGGCGCCGCCACGATGGACTGGATGGCGCAGGAGCAGGAGCGCGGGATCACGATCACGTCGGCGGCCACGACGGCGTTCTGGCGCGACCATCGGATCAACATTATTGATACGCCCGGGCACGTGGACTTTACGGTCGAGGTGGAGCGCAGCCTGCGCGTCCTCGACGGCGCAGTCGCCGTCTTCGACTCGGTCGCCGGCGTCCAGCCGCAGTCCGAGACGGTCTGGCGGCAGGCGGACAAGTACAAGGTTCCGCGCATCGCCTTTATCAACAAGATGGACCGCACCGGCGCGAACTTCTTCGCCGCCGTGCAGTCGATGCGCGACCGGCTCGGCGCGAATCCCGTGCCCGTGCAGATCCCCATCGGCCAGGAGGATCAGTTCACCGGCGTCGTCGACCTCGTCGAGATGCAGGCGATCGTCTACAAGGACGACCTCGGTCAGGAGTTCGAGACGACCGAGATCCCGGCCGAGCTCGTCGAGCAGGCCCAGGAGTACCACCACCAGCTGATCGACACGATCTCGCACTTCGACGACGAGGTGCTCGAGGCGTACATCGAGGACGAGTCCTCGGTGACGGCGGACATGATCAAGCGGGCTGTCCGCATCGGAACGCTCGCCGACGAGATCACGCCGGTGCTGCTCGGCTCCGCCTTCAAGAACAAGGGCGTGCAGCCGCTCCTCGACGCGGTCATCGACTATCTGCCGAGCCCGCTGGATGTTCCGGCGGTTCAAGGCTTCGATCCGAAGACCGAGAACGAAGACGAGCGTCCGGCCGATCCCAAGGCTCCGTTCTCGGCGCTCGCCTTCAAGGTCATGTCCGACCCGTTCGTCGGCAAGCTCACGTACTTCCGCGTCTATTCCGGCACCCTCAAGGCCGGCGACCGCGTCCTCAACACGATCACCGGCAAGACCGAGCGGATCAGCCGCATCCTCCAGATGCACGCGAACCACCGCGAGGAGCGCGAGGCGATCATGGCGGGCGAGATCGCCGCCGGCGTCGGGCTCAAGGCCACGACGACGGGCGACACGCTCTCGGCGGAGAGCGCGCCGATCGTGCTCGAGTCGATGACGTTCCCGGATCCGGTCATCTCCGTGGCGGTCGAGCCGAAGTCGAAGGGAGACCAGGACAAGCTCGGCACCGGGCTGCAGCGCCTCGCCGAGGAGGATCCGACCTTCCGCGTCGCGACCGACGAGGAAACGGGGCAGACGCTCATCTCCGGGATGGGCGAGCTGCACCTCGAGATCATCGTCGACCGCCTCAAGCGGGAATTCAACGTCGACGCGAACGTCGGCCGGCCGCAGGTCGCGTACCGCGAGACGGCCGGCAAGGACGTGGAGAACCTGCGCGAGAGGTTCGTGCGCCAGACCGGCGGCTCGGGCCAGTTCGCGGACGTCGTCATCAACCTCCGTGCGCGGGAGCCCGGTGCGGGCTACGAGTTCGGCGACAAGATCACCGGCGGCAAGATCCCGAAGGAGTACATCCCCGCGGTCGACGCCGGGATCCAGGAGGCGATGCAGTCGGGCGTGGTCGCGGGCTACCCCGTCGTGGACATCGGCATCGAGCTCGTCGACGGCTCGTTCCACGAGGTCGACTCGAGCGAGCGCGCGTTCAAGATCGCCGGCTCGATGGCGTTCAAGGAGGCGCTCAAGCGCTCCAAGCCGAAGTTGCTCGAGCCGATGATGGCCGTCGAGGTGACGACGCCGGAGGACTACCTCGGCGACGTGATCGGGAACCTCACCAGCCGTCGTGGCCGCATCGAGTCGATGGAGCCGGTCGGCAACGCCCAGGTCGTCAAAGCTCTCGTTCCGCTGTCGGAGATGTTCGGATACTCGACCGACCTGCGCTCGATGTCGCAGGGCCGCGCCGACTTCCACATGGACTTCGACCGGTACGAGGAAGTTCCGCAGTCAATCGCCGCCGAGATCACGGAATCCGGCGCAAGCAGCTAGCGAAAGGGAGACAGGGAGAGCCTCAATGGCCAAGCAGAAGTTCGAGCGGACTAAGCCGCACGTCAACGTCGGCACCATCGGTCACATCGACCATGGCAAGACGACCCTGACCGCAGCGATCACGAAGGTGCTCGCGGAGAAGGGCGGCAACACAGTTGTGCGCGACTTCGCGTCGATCGACGCCGCGCCCGAGGAGCGTCAGCGCGGCATCACGATCAACACGGCGCACGTCGAGTACGAGACCGACAACCGCCACTACGCGCACGTCGACTGCCCGGGGCACGCCGACTACATCAAGAACATGATCACGGGCGCCGCGCAGATGGACGGGGCGATCCTCGTCGTCTCGGCGGCCGACGGCCCGATGCCGCAGACCCGCGAGCACATCCTGCTCGCCCGCCAGGTCGAGGTGCCGGCGATCGTCGTCGCCCTCAACAAGGCGGACATGGTCGACGACCCGGAGCTGATCGAGCTCGTCGAGATGGAGGTGCGCGAGCTGCTCTCCAAGTACGACTTCCCGGGCGACGACACTCCGATCATCCCGGTCTCGGCGCTGAAGGCGCTCGAGGGCGACGCGGAGTGGACTCCGAAGATCCTCGAGCTCATGGATGCCGTCGACACCTTCATCCCGGAGCCGACGCGTGCGCTCGACCGGCCGTTCCTGATGCCGATCGAGGACGTGTTCACGATCACGGGCCGCGGCACCGTCGTGACGGGCCGTGTCGAGCAGGGCGAGGTCAAGGTCGGCGAGGAAGTCGAGATCGTGGGCATCCACGAGAAGACGGAGAAGACGGTCGTCACCGGCGTCGAGATGTTCAACAAGACCCTCGACACGGCGCAGGCCGGCGACAACGCCGGTGCGCTGCTTCGCGGCACGAAGCGCGAAGAGGTCGAGCGCGGGCAGGTGCTCGCGAAGCCGGGCTCGATCACCCCGCACACGCACTACAAGGCCGAGGTCTACGTGCTCTCGAAGGAAGAGGGTGGCCGCCACACGCCGTTCTTCAACGGCTATCGGCCGCAGTTCTACTTCCGGACGACGGACGTCACCGGCTCGATCAAGCTCCCGGACGGCCAGGAGATGGTCATGCCGGGCGACAACACGAACATGGAGATCGAGATGATCCAGCCGATCGCCATGGACCAGGGCCTCCGCTTCGCGATCCGCGAAGGCGGCCGCACCGTCGGTGCGGGCGTTGTGACGGAGATCATCAAGTAGGAAGGCCGAGGAGGCGCCGGTGCCGCAACAGAAGATCCGTATCCGTCTGAAGGGCTACGACCACCAGCAGGTGGACAAGTCTGCGCGCGACATCGTGGACACAGCCCAGCGCACCGGCGCCACCATCACCGGTCCTGTGCCCCTGCCCACCGAGAAGAACGTCTACTGCGTGATCCGCTCGCCGTTCAAGGACAAGGACTCGCGGGAGCACTTCGAGGTGCGCACGCACAAGCGCCTGATCGACATCCACTCGCCGACCCCGAAGACGGTCGACTCGCTCATGCGGCTCGACCTGCCGGCCGGCGTCGACATCGAGATCAAGCTCTGAGATGAAGGGTCTCGTCGGCAAGAAGCTCGGCATGACGCAGCTCTTCGACGAGGAGAGCGGCGGCGTGACTCCGGTCACCGTGATCGAGGCCGGCCCGTGCCCCGTCGTCGCCGTCCGCACCCCGGACGCCGACGGCTACGAGGCCGTCCAGCTCGCGTGGGAGCCGGTCGCCGACCGCAAGATCTCGAAGGCCGAGCGCGGCCATCTCGCCAAGTCCGGCGTCGACGGCGCGTACCGCCATCTCGTCGAGTTCCGCGGGCACTTCGCCGACGCCGTCCAGGGCGAGAACGTCACGGTCGAGATCTTCCAGCCGGGCGACAAGGTGAAGGTCTCGGGTACCGGCATCGGCAAGGGGTTCCAGGGCACGATCAAGCGCCACAACTTCCACCGCGGCCCGGTCACGCACGGCTCGCACAACATCCGCAAGCCGGGCTCGATCGGCGCCTCGGCCTACCCGGCGCGCGTATTCAAGGGCATCAAGATGGCCGGCCGCATGGGCGGCAAGCGCGCGACCCAGGTCGGGCTCACCGTCCACTCGGTCGACCTCGAGCGGAACCTGCTGCTCATCAAGGGCGCGGTCCCGGGGCCGAAGAACGGGCTCGTCGAGATCAGAGAGGACGTGCGCTGATGGCTGCGCCGAAGGCACCTGTGCTCGGTGGTGCGAAGAAGGAGGTCTCGCTCGACGAGGCCGTCTTCGCCGCCGAGATCAGGCCGCACCTCGTGCACGAAGCCGTGCGCGCCGAGCTGAATGCGCGCCGCCAGGGCACGCGCGCGGCGAAGAGCCGCGGACTCGTCGCCGGCGGCCGCTCGAAGCCGTGGCGCCAGAAGGGAACCGGTCGCGCCCGCCAGGGCACGATCCGCGCGCCGCAGTTCGCGGGCGGTGGCGTCGCGTTCCCGCCGACGCCGCGCGACTTCTCGGTCAAGGTCAACAAGAAGGCTGCGCGCGCCGCGCTGCGTGCCGCGCTCAGCGATCACGCCTCCGCCGGCACGCTCGGCCTGGTCGCCGGCGACTCCTTCGACGAGCCGTCGACCAAGCAGGCTGTCGAGCTGCTCCAGGGCTGGGGGCAGGACACGCCGACGGTCGTCGTCGCGAGCGAGGACGAGGAGACGCTGATCAAGTCGTTCCGCAATCTGCCGCGGGTGCTCGTCACGGTGCCCGCCGAGCTGGAGGTCGCACATGTCGTGTGGGCGCGCTCGCTCGTCGTGAGCGAGGCCGCGCTGCCGCTCGTGCAGGGGAGGGCGTCATGAGCCTCCATCCCGGCGAGATCCTGATCAAGCCCGTGGTCAGCGAGAAGAGCTACCACCAGATCACGGAGAACCGCTACACGTTCAAGGTGCACAAGGACGCGCACAAGACGCAGGTCCGCCAGGCCGTCGAGGAGCTCTTCGACGTCAAGGTCACCTCCGTGAACATCGTCAAGATGCCGGCCAAGCCGAAGCGGCGCGGGATGATCAAGGGCACGCGCCCCGGCTGGAAGAAGGCCATTGTCGAGCTCAAGGCCGGCGACAAGATCGAGATCTTCGAGGGGGCTCAGCTCTAGATGCCGATTCGCAGGTACAAGCCGACGAGTGCCGGCCGCCGCTTCATGTCTGTCTCCACGTTCGAGGAGATCACGAAGTCGGAGCCGGAGAAGAGCCTGCTCGCGCCGCTCTCGAAGAAGGGCGGCCGCAACGGGAACGGCCGGATCACGACGCGCCACCAAGGCGGCGGCCACAAGCGCCGCTACCGCATCATCGACTTCAAGCGTCGCAAGGACGGCGTGCCGGCGAAGGTCGCGGCCATCGAGTACGACCCGAACCGCTCAGCCCGGATCGCGCTGCTCCACTACGCGGACGGCGCGAAGAGCTACATCCTCGCGCCCGCGCAGCTGCGGGTCGGCGCGAACGTCGAGTCGGGGCCTGCCGCGGACATCCGTGTCGGCAACGCGCTGCCGCTCGAGAACATCCCGACCGGCACGCTCGTCCACGCGGTCGAGCTCAAGCCGGGGCAGGGCGCGAAGATGGCCCGCTCGGCGGGCTCGGGCATCCAGCTCGTGGCGAAGGACGGCGCGTTCGCCGTGCTGCGCCTCCCGTCCGGCGAGATGCGGCGTGTGCCGCTCGCTTGCCGGGCAACGATCGGACAGGTCGGGAACCTCGACCACCAGAACATCACGGGCGGCAAGGCCGGCCGCAGCCGCTGGCGCGGGAAGCGCCCGTCGGTGCGCGGCTCCGCGATGAACCCCGTCGACCACCCGCACGGCGGCGGCGAGGGCAAATCGAAGGGCGGACGCCACCCGGTCACGCCGTGGGGCGTGCCGACGCTCGGCAAGCGCACCCGCCGCAAGCACAAGGAATCGAACAAGCTGATCGTCCGCGGCCGTCGCCGGGCAAGGAGGGCCGCCGCTAGTGAGCAGGTCGTCGAAGAAGGGGCCATTCGTGGAAGAGCGGCTGATCAGCCGCATCGAGGCGATGAACACGTCGGGCCAGAAGAACATGATCCGCACCTGGTCGCGCGCCTCGACGATCTTCCCCGAGATGGTCGGCCACACCATCGCCGTCCACGACGGCCGCAAGCACGTGCCCGTCTTCATCTCGGAGCAGATGGTCGGGCACAAGCTCGGCGAGTTCGCGCCGACGCGGACGTTCCGTGGCCACGCCGGCGATCGCACCGCGAAGGTGAAGCGCTGATGGCAGTTGCGGAGCACGAGCAGACGGTGCGCGCTCAGGCGCGCTGGGTGCACTCGAGCGCGCGGAAGGCGCGGCTCGTCACGGACCTCATCCGCGGTCGCTCGGTGCCCGAGGCGCGGACGATCCTCGCCTTCTCGAACCGCGCCGTCGCGAAGGATGTCGACAAGGTGCTGCGCTCGGCCGTCGCCAACGCCGAATCGCGCCCGGACCTCCACTGGCA
>DATFSG010000139.1:0-3163 GCA_035262765.1 Gaiellaceae bacterium
CGACAGCTTCATCAGGGCCAGGGAACCGCGCGGACTCGAGCCGACGAGCACGCGCGGGCTGTCGCGGGTCGCTGCGACGAGATCGACCATGTAGATCCGCGCCGGTTCGGAGACGTGAACATCCTCGACCGCCTGCTGCATCTCGCCCAGCCCGCCGGCGTCGATGACGGGCTCGAGCTCTACATCGTCCACGCGCCGCTCGAGGCGCTGCCCGAGCAGGGCCGCCTCGTCCTCCCGGGCCGGATAGCCGACCGAGGCGCGCAGCAGGAACCGGTCGAGCTGCGCTTCGGGCAGCGGGTACGTCCCTTCGTACTCGATCGGGTTCTGCGTTGCGAGCACGAGGAACGGCGGCCCGAGCGGCCGCGTCACTCCCTCCGTCGTCACCTGGCGCTCCTGCATCGCCTCGAGCAGCGCCGCCTGCGTCTTCGGCGGGGCGCGGTTGATCTCGTCGGAGAGGAGGAGGTTGGCGAAGATCGGACCGGGGCGGAAGACGAACTCGGTCGTCCGCTGGTCGAAGATCTGCGAGCCGGTCACGTCGCCCGGCATCAGGTCGGGAGTGAACTGGATGCGGGCGAAGCGGAGGGAGGTCGCCTGCGCGAACGAGCGCGCGATCATGGTCTTGGCGAGCCCCGGGTAGTCCTCGAGCAGCACGTGGCCGTCGCTGAGCAGCGCGAGCAGGATCAGCTCGAGTGGGCCGCGCTTGCCGACGATGGCCTTCTCGACCTCGGTGAGGATCGACTCGGCCCGCTGGCGGAACTCGGCGAGCCCGGTCACAACGCCTCGATCTGCTCGATCGCGGCCACGATGCTCTTGTGCGGCAGGCCCGCGGCGTGCCGGTCCGGGGGCTCCGGGCGGTCTGGACGCAGCAGCTCCCACACGTCGTCCCCGAGCAACGCGTGAGCCGCCTCCGGCCGCTGTTCGAGCTCGAACCCGTGGCGGGCGGCGATGCGGGCAGCCGCGGCGGAGCGGAGGAGCGGCAGGAGCTGCCGGTGCGCGTGGTCCGCGTCGGCGCCCCCGAGCACGATCTCCCGCTCCATGCGCAGCAGCTCCTCTGGCTGCCGCGACTTGGGCTTCCGCTTCTTCAGCGCCTGCTCGAAGCGGGGCGCAGGCTTCGGCTCCCACGGGCTCTCGCCGGCGTGCCGGTCGAGCACGGCGAGGATCACCGCCGTGGCGAACACGACCCAGATTCCAAGCGCGCGCGACGTCGGGATCTCCGGCAGCGAGAGCAGGAGGATGAGCACGGCCGCCGCCGCGGCCCCGGGCCACGCGAATCGCTTGGCGAGCCTCACGCCGGGATCAGCTCCGAGTCGCGAAGCTCGTCGCGCACGGCGACGAACGCGTCGACCGCGTCGTCCCTCATGGACGGCTCCGGCTCATGGTGGCTGAACCTAGCCCATTCGAAGAGATCGGTGAGCCGACGGACGGCTTCCCCGCTCGCGTGGAGGTTGAGGAGGGCGCGCTCGAGATACTCGAGCGGCGCTTCGGATGGGCGTCGCGGGACGCCCGCCACGCCGAGCGCGGCCTCCATCCGGGCGTAGGCGGCGATGATCGCGCGTCGCAGGTCGGGGTCGGCTCGCAGGTCGTCGATGGACTGGTCGAGCGCCAGGGCGAGGGAGTCCGGAGCATCGCGCCCGGGTCCGAACAATCGCGGCACGCGGCGAGAACGCAACACTCCGTACGTCGCTGCGCTCACGAGGATGATGCCGAGGACGACCGCGATCTCCTCCCAGCGGAGGCGGGGGGCACGCGTCGCGACGCTCGTCCCCCCGTGGTGCCCGTGCCCGCCGGGACTGGGCGGCGGGCCCTGCTCCTGAGGCAGGTGGAGGCGCTGGAACAGGTGGTGGCGCGCGAGGATCGTTCCGATCATCGCGACGAGCGCGAAGGCGGCGATGGTGGCGATCATGTGACCCTGGAACGAGTTCTGCGGCTTGCGCCAGCCCGTGCGCGCGAAGAACGCCATCACCACGCAGGCGAGCAGGATCAGCGCCAGGACGATCACCACGGTCGTGAAGGAGAAGTCCCAGAAGGACAGCGGCAGTCCGCCCCGGCCGCCGCCGGAGCGGAGCGGCCGCCCGCGCGACGCGATCGCGACGATCGCGAGCAGCAGCGTGACCCCGAGGGCGAGGGGGATGAGACGGCTCCGGCTCACGGCGAGAGTGTCGCATCGGCGCGGGTCCGAGCGCCTTCCGGGGACAGCGCTAAGCTCGACCTCCCGTGCCCGAAGCGCCGTTCGTCCACCTCCACGTCCACTCCGAGTACTCGATCCTCGACGGCGCCTGCCGGATCCCGGACCTGGCGAAGCGCGCCGCGGAGCTCGAGATGCCTGCCGTCGGGCTCACCGACCATGGGTCGCTGGCCGGCGCGGTCGACCTCTTCAAGGCGGCTCGTACCGAGGGCGTCAAGCCGCTTCTCGGCTGCGAGGTGTACGTCACCGACGACCGGCACGTCCAGCAGAAGGGC
The DNA here is from genome assembly GCA_035262765.1 of Gaiellaceae bacterium. Classification (GTDB taxonomy): domain Bacteria; phylum Actinomycetota; class Thermoleophilia; order Gaiellales; family Gaiellaceae; genus Palsa-739. The sequence goes on from DATFSG010000139.1 coordinate 2,461, forward strand.
TACGCGCACCTGACCCTCCTCGCGGAGACGACCGAGGGCTACGGGAACCTGATCAGGCTCTCCTCGCTCGGCTACCTCGAGGGTTACTACTACAAGCCGCGGGTCGACTGGGAGCTGCTCGAACAGCATCGCGGCGGCCTGATCGCGCTCTCCGGCTGCCTCTCGGGCCGCGTCTGCAAGGCGCTCGAGGAGGATCGCGTCACCGACGCCGAGGCAGAGCTCGACCGGCTCGAGCAGCTCTTCGGCCGCGACCGCGTCTACGTCGAGCTCCAGAACGCGCACCTCGACGTCCAGCAGCGGATCAACCCGCAGCTCATCGACCTGGCGTCGAAGCGTGGCCTTCCGACGGTGGCCACGGGAGACGTCCACTACCTCCGGCACGAGGACGCGCGCGCCCACGAGGCGCTGCTCTGCATCCAGTCCGGCGACTCGCTCAGGAACCCGAACCGCTGGCGCTTCGAGACCGACCACTTCTACTTCAAGACGCCCGACGAGATGGCCGCCGACTTCCCGGGCCGGGAGGACGCGCTTCGCCGGACGCTCGAGGTCGCCGAGCGGTGCAAGGTCGAGATCGCGCTCGGACGGATCCTGCTGCCGAAGTTCGACACGCCCGAAGGCCGCGACGCCTTCGAGCACCTCGTCGAGCTCGTCGAGACCGGCGCCGCGAAGCGGTACGGCACCGTCACGCCCGAGCTGCGGGAAC
>DATFSG010000140.1:0-16452 GCA_035262765.1 Gaiellaceae bacterium
GTACTTCGCACGGATCTCGTCCTGGTCGACGTCGCCGACCATGGAGAGGACGGTCGCGGCCTGCTCGCCGCCCATGACCGAGATGCGCGCGTTCGGCCACATCCACAGCTGGCGTGGCCCGTACGCGCGCCCGCACATCGCGTAGTTGCCTGCGCCGAACGACCCGCCGGTGACGACCGTGAACTTCGGCACCTGCGCGTTCGCCACGGCCATCACGAGCTTCGCGCCGTCGCGAGCGATCCCGCCGGCCTCGTACTCGGTGCCGACCATGAAGCCGGTGATGTTCTGGAGGAAGACGAGCGGGATGTGCCGCTTGCAGCAGAGCTCGATGAAGTGGGCGCCCTTCTGCGCCGCCTCGGCGAAGAGCACGCCGTTGTTGGCGAGGATCCCGACGTGGAACCCCTCGATCCGCGCGAAGCCGGCGACGAGCGTCTCGCCGTACATCTGCTTGAACTCCTGAAAGCGTGAGCCGTCGACGACGCGCGCGATCAGCTCGCGCGGGTCGACCTGGTGGCGGAAGTCCTCGGGGATCAGCCCGTAGAGGTCGGACGGGTCGAGCGCCGGCGGCTCGGGCGCAGCGACGTCCCAGGTCGCGTCCGGACGCGGCGCGTCGAGGTTCCGCACGATGCCCCGCGCGATCGCGAGCGCGTGCTCGTCGGAAGTCGCGTAGTGGTCGGCGACGCCGGAGCGGCGCGTGTGGACATCGGCCCCGCCGAGCTCCTCAGCGGTCACGTCCTGCCCGGTCGCGGCTTTCACGAGCGGCGGCCCGCCGATGAAGATCGTCCCGGTCCCGCGCACGATCACCGTCTCGTCCGACATCGCCGGCACGTACGCGCCGCCGGCGGTGCACGAGCCCATCACGACCGCGATCTGCGGGATGCCCAGGGCGGACATCTGCGCCTGGTTGTAGAAGATCCGGCCGAAGTGCTCGCGGTCGGGAAAGACCTCGGCCTGCAGCGGCAGGAACGCGCCGCCCGAGTCGACGAGGTACAGGCACGGGAGTCGGTTCTGCTCCGCGACCTCCTGCGCGCGCAGGTGCTTCTTCACCGTGAGCGGGAAGTACGAGCCGCCTTTGACGGTGGCGTCGTTCGCCACGATCACGCATTCGCGGCCCTCGACGACGCCGATTCCCGTCACGATCCCGGCGCTTGGCGCTCCGTCGTCGTACATCTCCCAGGCGGCGAGCGCGTTGAGCTCGAGGAACGCGGTGCCGGGGTCGACGAGCCGGTCGATCCGCTCCCGGGCCGGCAGCTTGCCGCGTGAGCGGTGCCGCTCCATTGACTTCTCGCCGCCCCCGTTCGCCACCTGCGCCGAGCGCTCGCGCACCTCGGCGACGAGCTCCTCCATCCGCTCGCGGCGGCGCGCAAACTCGTCGGCTTCGCGGTCGAGCTGCGAGGTCAGGACGGCCACGCCCGGAGCCTAGAGCACGCGTCGGAGCAGTTCGACGTCGAGCGCGGGGACGATCTCGTCGGCGGCGGCGAGCCGCTCTGGCGGGAGCGTCCCGAGCACGGCGATGCAGCGCATTCCTGCTGCGTGAGCGGCGGCGATGCCTGCGTCCGCGTCCTCGAAGACGAGCACGTCGGACGGGTCGAGCTCTTCGTCGAGCAGTTCGAGCGCGCGGAGGTAGCCGTCCGGGGCCGGCTTCCCGCGGGGCACGTCCTCCGCCGCGACGACCACGCGCACGTGACCGGCGAGCCCGGTTGCCTCGAGGACCGGCTCGATCTCGGCCCGAGCTGCGCCGGAGACGACCGCGACGGGCACGCGCTCGGCGGCGTAGCGCACGGCCTCGCGCACGTGCGCGGGCACGGTCGAGCCGTCGGCCGCGAGCTCGCGGTAGCGCGCGATCCTGCGCGCAATCACGTCGTCGACGGCCGGGTGATCGGCGCCGAGCCAGTTGCGCACGATCTCGGGGTCGGACAGTCCCGCGAGCTCGTCGAAGTAGACCTCGGCCGAAAGCGGATTCCCCTGCTCCGCGAACAGCTCCTGGAAGATCGCGAGAAGAATCGGCTCGTCGCGCGAGAGAGTTCCGTTGAAGTCGAAGATGACTGCCCGAGCTCGCACGGCGCCGAAGCATTATGGTCGCGCGGGTGAAGCGGTCTGCCCGTGCAGTCGTGATCGGCGGCGGAGTGGGGGGCTGCTCGATCCTCTACTGGCTAGCGCGTCTGGGCTGGGACGACGTCGTCCTGTGCGAGCGCGCCGACCTCACGAGCGGCTCGACGTTCCATTCCGCCGGCCTCGTCGGCCAGCTCCGCGGGTCGCTCAGCCTGACGAAGATGATGATGAACTCCGTCGAGCTCTACCGGCGCCTCGGTGAGGAAGTCGGGCTCGAGACCGGCTGGCACGAGGTCGGCTCGCTGCGTCTCGCTTCGTCCCAGGAGCGAATGGAAGAGCTCGCCCGTCAGGCCGGCTGGGCGAAGACGTTCGGCCTGCCGCTCGAGCTCGTCTCGGCCGAGGAGGCTCAGCGGCTGTTTCCGCCGATGTCCACCGACGGCGTGTTGGGCGCGGCGTACCTGCCGACCGACGGGTACATCGACCCCTCTCAGCTCACCCATGCCCTCGCGGAGGGCGCGCGCCGCCGCGGCGCCGAGATCTACACGAACACGCGAGTGCTCGAGATCACGGTCGAGCGAGGCTGCGTCACCGGCGTCGTCACGGACAAAGGCGAGATCGAGGCCGAGATCGTCGTCAACGCGGGCGGGATGTTCGCGGGCGAGATCGGCCGGCTCGCGGGCGTCAACGTCCCCATCGTCCCGATGGCGCACGAGTACCTGATCACGAAGCCGTCCGGCGTCCCGCTCGAAGTACCGACGATGCGCGATCCCTCGCTGCTCGTCTACTTCCGCGGCGAGTCGGGCGGGCTGGTGATGGGCGGGTACGAGCGGAATCCCGCGCCGTGGTCGCTCGACGGGATCCCCGCGGACTTCAACGGGAAGCTGCTCGCCGAGGACTGGCCGCGCTTCGAGGAGCTGATGGAGAACGCACTCGTCCGCGTGCCCGAGCTGGGCGACGCCGAAGTGATCCGTCTGATCAACGGGCCCGAGGCGTTCACGCCCGACGGCGAGTTCATCCTCGGCCCGTCCGACGTCCGCGGCCTCTGGGTGGCGGCCGGCTTCTGCGCGCACGGCCTCGCGGGCGCCGGCGGAATGGGGCAGCTTGTCGCCGAGTGGATCGTGGAGGGCGTGCCGAGCCTCGACGTCTGGGAGATGGACTCCCGCCGCTTCGGCCGCCACTACGAGAGCCGCGAGTACACGCTCGCACGCACGACCGAGATCTACTCGACGTACTACGACGTCAAGTACCCGGGGCACGAGCGGCAAGCCGGCAGGCCGTTGCGCGTCTCGCCCACCTATCCGCGCACGCAGGAGCTCGGCGCGGTCTTCGGCGAGAAGTCCGGCTGGGAGCGCGTCAACTGGTTCGAGCCGAACGCCGCTGACGGGGACGAGTCACTACGGCCGCGAGGGTGGGCCGGGCGGCTCTGGTCGCCGGCAATCGGCGCCGAGCACGTCGCCTGCCGCACGACGGCGGCGCTGTTCGACGAGACCTCGTTCGCGAAGATCGAGATCGCCGGCGGCGACGCTCCCGAGTTCCTCGAGCGGCTGTGCGCGAACCGGGTCGCGCGCGACGTGGGCGCGATCACGTACACGCAGATGCTCAATCCGCGCGGTGGAGTCGAGTGTGACTTCACCGTCACACGGCTCGCCGAGGATCGCTTCCGCATCGTCACCGGGACCGCGTTCGGCCGTCACGACCTCGCGTGGATCAGCATGCACGCTCCGGGATCCGTGCGGGTCGAGGACGTGACCTCGAAGTACGCCTGCCTCGGCCTCTGGGGGCCCGCCGCTCGCGAGATCCTGCAGCCGCTGACGACCGACGAGCTGTCCTTTCCGTACATGCGCGCCCGCGAGCTTGCGGTCGGCTCGGTGCCGTGCCTCGCCCTGCGTGTGACCTACGTCGGCGAGCTCGGCTGGGAGCTCTACTGCCCGATGGAGTACGGCCTCCGACTCTGGGACACGATCTGGGACGCCGGTCGAGAGCACGGCCTCGTTGCGGGCGGCTACAAGGCGATCGACTCGATGCGGCTCGAGAAGGGCTACCGCGTCTGGGGCTCCGATGTGACGCCCGAGGAGACGCCGTTCGAGGCGGGAGTCGGGTTCGCGGTCAAGCTCGACAAGGGCGACTTCATCGGGCGCGAGGCGCTCCTCGAGCGAACCGAGCCCGAGCGCAGGTTGGCGTGCCTCGTGCTCGAGGACGCGCGGGCAGTCGCGCTCGGCTCCGAGCCCGTGCGCGTCGGCGGCGAGCTCGTCGGCCGTGTCACGAGCGGCGGTTACGGCTACACCGTCGAGCGCTCGATTGCCTACGCGTACCTGCCGGCGTCCTCGGCCGAGCCCGGAACCGGCGTCGAGGTCGAGATCTTCGGCGAGTGGGTCGCGGGCAGCGTCGCCGAGGAGCCGCTGTTCGATCCCAAGGGCGAGCGGATCCGGGGCTAGCCGTGGAGCCGGCGCAGATCGTCGAGCGCGTCTGGCCGGGGCACGCCGCGACGTTCGAGCCGCTGGGCGGCGGCATCACCAACCACAACTTCCAGGTCGAGGTCGGGGGCGAGACCTTCGTGCTGCGAATCGGCGGCGAGGACACGCAGCTGCTCGGGATCGACCGCGAGTCGGAGCACGCCGCGTCGCGCGTCGCCGCGGAGCTCGGGCTGGCGCCGGAGGTGGTCGCCTTCGTGGAGCCCGAGGGCTATCTCGTTACGAGGTTCGTCGTGGGCGAGGTGGGACGCGTGGATGTCCCGCAGGTAGGCGCCGCGCTGCGGCGACTGCACGACGGCCCTGCCATCCCGAGCCGTTTCGACAGCTTCCGTGTGGTCGAGACCTACCGGGCGATTGCCGAGGAGCGTGGGGTGGTCACTCCGTCGCACTACGGCTGGGCCAGTGAGATCGCGGGACGAATCGAAGACCACCGCCGAGCCGCGCCGATCCTGCCTTGCCACAACGACCTCCTGAACGCGAACTTCATCGGCGCCGAAGGCCGCCTGTGGATCGTGGACTGGGAGTACGCCGGCATGGGCGACCCGTTCTTCGATCTCGGCAACTTCGCAGTCAACCACGAGCTCGACGCCGACGGCGAGCAGGCTCTGCTCGAGTCGTACGAGAGCGGCGACGGCGACGTTCTGACGCTGATGCGCTTCATGTCCGACTTCCGCGAGGCCATGTGGGGAGTCGTCCAGCAGGCGATCTCGACGCTGGAGTTCGACTTCGTCGCGTACGCCGACGAGCACTTCGAGCGCCTCGAGCGCACCGCCGCGGATCCGCGTTTCCGCGCGGCGCTCGGCTAGACGACGTAGGCGCAGCCGTTCCAGTAAGCGTGCACGTGCTTGCGCCGGCGCCCGCTCGTCTCGATCACGAGCTCCTCGGGCTCGCCGAGACGCGAGTCGAGATAGAGCTCGAATCCCTCGGCTTCGACGCGCCGGAACGGCCGGTCTCCCGGCTCGTCGGAGGTCTGGAGCGTCGTACTCGCGCCGTGACAGCAGCGGGCTGTCTTCGCCCAGACGAAGAGCCTGCCGCCCTGCTCCTCGATCAGCCGCACAGCCTCGGGCGAGGCCTCGACGCGCATCTGGCGACAGTACACCCGGCATCGTCACGGGCGACCCGTACATTTGTTCGTGTGATCGTCGCGCACCTCGATCTCGACGCGTTCTATGCGGCCGTCGAGGAGCTGGAGAACCCGGAGCTCCGCACGCAGCCGCTCGTCGTCGGCGGCGATCCGCGGGGGCGCGGTGTCGTCGCGACCGCGAATTACGTCGCGCGCGGCTTCGGCATCCACTCGGCGATGAGCTGCGCCGAGGCGATCCGCCGCTGTCCGCACGCCGTCTTCGTGCGGCCACGGCACTCGGTCTACCGCGAGCACTCTCGCGCCGTCTGGAGCACGGTGCGCGGCGTCGTGCCCACGGTCGAGCAGACCGGGATCGACGAAGGCTATCTCGACGTGGGGGAGGTGGCGGACGACTTCCTCGCGGCACGCGTGGTCGCGGAAGCCGTGCAGACCGCGGTGCGCGCGGCGACCAGCCTCACGTGCTCGCTTGGGGTGGCGCCGTGCAAGGTGGTGGCCAAGGTCGCGAGCGACGCGCGCAAGCCCGGTGGGCTCGTGGTCGTGCCTCGTGGGCGAGAGGCCGCGTTCCTCGCGCCGCTCGCCGTGCGCCGGCTCCCCGGAGTCGGGCCCAAGGCGGAGGAGCGACTGCGAAGCGCCGGGATCGAGACGATCGGCGACCTCGCCGCACTGACCGACGAGGATCTGCGCCGCCTGCTCCCCGGCAGCGTCGGCGCGATGCTCCGCGACCGCGCCCGCGGCATCGACCCGCGCGAGCTCGACCTCGACACCGAGCGGATCTCGATCAGCGTCGAGAACACCTTCGAACGCGATATCTCCAGCCGTGAGCGGCTCCACGACGAGCTGCGCGGGATGGCGACCGAGGTCGCCGAGGCGCTGCAGCGCCGTGGTCAGGTCGCGCGCACTGTGACGACGAAGCTCCGCTACGCAGACTTCTCGATCCGTAGCCGGTCAACGTCGCTCGAGGCGGGAATCGACGCGGCGGAGACGATCGGCGACGTCGCCTGTCAGCAGCTCGACCGCGGTCTGCGCGACCGCCCGGGGGCGCTGCGCCTCGTGGGCGTCGGGGTCTCCGGCCTCGCCGACTTCAGGCAACTCGCACTCGACGCGGTCTGACGAGCGCCCGCGCCGCGGGTCTCGGTCCACGTCCTCAGTGCGTCCTGGATGGGAGCGAGCTCAGCCTCGATGCGAGCCAGGAGCGCCCGGTTCATCTGTGTCTTGAGCGCGACGTAACGGCTCCAGTCGTGCCGACCGCTGATCCGTTCGGTCTGGAGCATCTTGTGCAGCTCGACCTCGTGCTCCCCGTCCATCCCTCTGTGACGAGAGTAGCCCTCTTCCGGATCAACGTCTAGGCCAGCAGGGGCGGAGGGACTCGAACCCCCGACCTACGGTTTTGGAGACCGCCGCTCTACCAACTGAGCTACGCCCCTGTGCTGGAGGGCCAGTGTACCCAGTGGGTTTTCGGCCTTCCGCGGCCGCGCGGGCCGCGCGAGGACGGTGACTCGTCCGAGTAACCTCGGCGGGTGCAGCGGCACGCGCTCGGGATGCTGTTCGCGGGTCTCGCGGCCGCGCTGGCCGCGATCGCCGCGTACGCGCTCGCCGGCGCAGACAACCCGCGCCGGGTCGTCATCGGCATCGCCGCAGCCGCGGTGGCAGCGTGGCTGGGAACGCTCTCGCTGAGCGCGTTCCGCCGCCGCAAGCGCTGATCTAGTGAGGAGTCCGCCGCTGAACGCCGTATTCTCTCGGGCGTGACGACGCGGGCCGACGAGACCCAGCAGTTGTGGCTGGACTTCCGCCGCACCGGCGATCAGAAGATCCGCGACCGCCTCATCCTCACCTACGCACCGCTCGTGAAGTACGTCGCCGGTCGGCTCGGCTCCGGGCTGCCCGCCCATGTGGACGAGGGCGACCTCGTCTCGTACGGTCTCCTCGGCCTGATCGGCGCCATCGAGCGCTACGACCCTGGCCGCGACGTGAAGTTCGAGACGTACGCAATGGCCCGGATCAAGGGCCAGATCATCGACGAGCTGCGCTCGATGGACTGGGTGCCTCGCTCCGTCCGCGCCCGCGCTCGCCAGATCGAGCGGGCGATTGGCGAGCTGGAGGCGCGCATCGGCCGGGCGCCGACCGACGAGGAGATCGCGAAGAAGCTCGGCATCACCGAAGAGGAGCTCGAGGAGAGCCTCGGCGAGATCGCCCGCTCCTCGATCGCGGCGCTCGACGAGCTCTGGACGGTCTCCGGCTCCAGTGGCGACCAGGTCGCGCTCATCGACACGATCGAGGACGAGGCCGCTCCGGACCCGCAGGGCACGCTCTCGGTGACCGAGCAGAAGGAGGCGCTCGCCGACGCGATCGCCCGCCTCCCCGAGCGTGAAAAGCTCGTGGTCACCCTCTACTACTACGAGGAGCTGACCCTGCGCGAGATCGGCGAGGTGCTCGGCGTCACCGAGTCGCGCGTCTCGCAGCTCCACACCAAGGCGATCCTCCGGCTCAAGGCGCACATCGCGTCGGCCGGCGGCTCCGCAGCGGCGTAGCACTGCGAACCGGCCTCGCCGGCAGGGATACGATGCGGCTCGAAGCGACCCGAGGAGGACACGTCCCGTATGGCTGCCACCGAGCCCACGAAGATCCGCAACATCGCCGTCGCCGGCCACCGCGGTGTCGGGAAGACGTCGCTCGTCGAGGCGTTGCTCTTCGAGGCCGGGAAGACGAACCGGCTCGGCAGCATCGACCAGGGCTCCACGGTCTCGGACTGGGACGAGCACGAGCAGAAGCGGGCCATGTCCCTGTCGGGCTCGCTGTGTCACCTCGAGTGGAAGGACCGCAAGATCAACCTCGTCGACACGCCGGGCGACGCGGGCTTCCAGGCGGACACGTACGCGGCGCTGCGCGTCGTCGAGGGTGTGCTCGTCGTCCTCAGCGGCGTGATGGGCGTCGAGGTCAACACCGCGCGCGTCTGGAAGCGCGCCGACGAGCAGGAGCTTTCGCGGGTCGTCTTCGTCAACATGCTCGACCGCGAGCGCGCCGACTTCTTTCGCGTGCTCGAGGCGGCGCGGCAGCAGCTGTCCGACCGCTGCGTCGCGATCCAGCTGCCGATCGGCGCGGAGCACGAGCTGACGGGAATCGTCGATCTCCTCCACATGTGCGCGTACATGGATCCGTCGGGCGGGCGCGAGGGCGGGCCGCAGCCGATTCCCGACTCGATGGCCGACCTCGTGCAGGAGCACCGCGAGAAGCTCCTCGATGCGGTCGTCGAGACCGACGAGGAGCTGATGGCGCGCTACCTCGAAGGCGAGGAGCTCGATCAGCAGGCGGTTGCCGACGCGCTCAAGTCGGCGGTGACGCGCGACGAGCTCTATCCGGTCGCATGCGGCGTCGCGTCGAAGAACCTCGGCACTACCGCGCTCCTCGACCTGCTCGTCGAGGGTGTCCCGTCACCGGCGAAGAAGGGGACGACGATCGAGTTCGGCGACGCGAAGCAGGCCGTGTTCATCTTCAAGACGATCGCCGACCCGTTCACGGGCCGCATCAGCTGCTTCCGCGTCCTCGCCGGCCCGGTTACGGGCGACACGACGCTCGTCGACCCGCGCACCCACGCGAAGGAGCGGATGGGCCAGGTGCTCCTCATGCAGGGCAAGGACTCCGAGTCGGTCGAGGCGCTCGGGATCGGCGACCTCGGCGCTGTGGCGAAGCTCAAGGACGTCATCACGGGCGACGTGCTCGTCGACCACGAGGTTCCGGTCGACCCGCCGCACATCGACTTCCCGGAGCCGGTCATGGCCTTTGCCGTCACGCCGAAGGCGAAGGGCGACGAGGAGAAGATGGCGACCGGACTCCGCCGCCTCCATGAGGAGGATCCGACGCTGCTTCTCCACCGCGACCCGCAGACCGGCGAGCAGCTGCTGTCGGGGCTCTCGCAGATGCAGGTCGAGGTCGCGGTCGACCGGCTCAACACGCGCTTCCACGTCGAGGTCGAGCTCCACCCGCCGCGGGTCCCGTACAAGGAGACGATCCGCAAAGAGGCGCGTGCCCGGCACCGCTACAAGAAGCAGACCGGCGGGCGCGGCCAGTTCGGCGACTGCGCGATCGTGCTCGAGCCGCTGCCCGCGGAGGACGGCGAGCTGGGCTACGAGTTTGTCGACAAGATCGTCGGCGGCGTCATCTCGCAGGGCTACCGGCCGGCCGTCGACAAGGGCATCCGCGAGGCGATGGAGCACGGCGAGCTCGCCGGCGCACCCGTGCAAGGTGTGCGCGTCCTGCTCGTCGACGGGATGGAGCACAACGTCGACTCCTCGGAGATGGCCTTCAAGATCGCCGGCTCGATGGCGTTCAAGGAGGCGTACCAACAGGCGGATCCCGTGCTGCTCGAGCCGATAATGGAGCTCGAGGTGACGGTGCCCGACGACACGGTGGGCGCCGTGAACGGCGACCTCAACTCGCGGCGCGGCCGGCTGCAGGGGATGGAGCCCGCGGGCGGCATGACGACCGTGAAGGCCGAGGTGCCGATGGCCGAGATCCTCACCTACTCGCAGGCGCTGACCTCGATGACCGGCGGCCGCGGCGACTACTCGATGCACTTCCTCCGCTACGAGGAAGTGCCGACGCACGTCGCACAGAAGATCATCGAGCAAACGAAGCGCGAGCGTGAGGAGGCGAAGGTCTAGTGGCGGACGAGGAGCAGAAGGCCGAGGCGAAGAAGGATCACGAGCCGCCGGCGGGGGCGGAGACGACCGCGAAGTGGAAGGGCGGCGAGAAGCCGCTCGACTACACCGCGACGGCCAAGTGGCTCGTCCTGCGCAAGAAGGAGAAGCCTTCGGCCGAGATCTTCTCCGTCTCGTACGTCGCCGAGGGCGGCGACCAGTCGCGGCCGGTCGCGTTCGTCTTCAACGGCGGCCCGGGCGCCTCGTCGGCGTTCCTGCACATGGGCGCGATCGGCCCGATGCGGGTCGACTTCCCCGCCGACGGGACGCTGCCCGAGCTGCCGCCGAAGCTCGTGCATAACGAGTCCTCGTGGCTCGGCTTCGCCGACCTCGTCTTCGTCGACCCGGTGGGCACCGGCTTCAGCCGCATCATCGAGCCCGAAAAGGGTGGCGGGGAGAAGAAGCCCGAGCAGCAGGGCGAGGGCGAGAAGCCGGATCCGAACGAGTACTTCGGCCAGAAGCGCGATCTCGAGTCCATGTGCGAGTTCATGGGGCGCTGGCTGTCGGAGAACGACCGCTGGGGCTCGCCGATCTTCATCGCCGGCGAGAGCTACGGCGGTTACCGCGTCGGCCGGCTCGTGAAGATGCTCCAGGAGGACACCGGCATCGGGCTCAACGGCGCGATCCTGATCTCGCCGGCGCTCGAGCTGACCGCGCTCGCTCCGAGCGACTACAGCGTTACGACGTGGGTCGACCTGCTGCCGACCATGGCGGGCGGCGCCGCCTTCCACGGCAAGGGGCGCGCGTTCCCGGCCGGGACTTCACTCGACGACGTGCGCGCCGGAGCCGAGGAGTTCGCGAGCGGCGACTACGCGACCTTCCTCATCCGCGGCGCATTCATGGGCACGCCCGAGCGAGAGCGCACGCTCACGCGGCTCGCCGATTTCCTCGGCCTGCCGGCCGAGCTCGTGATGCGGGCCGAGGGCCGCGTCAATCCGTTCTTCTTCGCGCGTGAGCTGCTGCGCGACGAGCGCAAGGTCGCCGGCTTCTACGACATCACGATCACCGGCACCGATCCCTTCCCGGACCGGCTGGAGCAGGGTGCGTGGCCGGATCCGACCCTCTCCGGGATCGGGCCTTCGTACACGGCAGCGATCAACCGGCAGCTTCGCTCGGAGATCGGCGTCGAGACCGACCGCGAATACCGCTTGCTGAGCCTCGAGGTGAACGCGGCGTGGAAGGAAGACACCCAGCGGCATTTCTTCGCCCCGCCCGAGGGTGCGACCGACTCGTTCCGCTACGGCATGTCGCTCAATCCGCACATGAAGGCCTTCCTCACGCACGGCCGCTACGACATGGCGACGCCGTACTACGCGAGCGACCGGCTGCGGAACCTGATGCGCCTCGATCCCGCGACGGCGGGACGGCTGACCGTCCGCCACTTCGAGGGTGGGCACATGTTCTACGCGTGGGAAGAGAGCCGCCACGCGTTCACGGCCGCGATCGAGGAGTTCGTCGCGAGCGCCCTGGCGGGCTGACGTTAGGCCAGCCCGCGGCGCGTTGGGTCAGACCTGCGGCTGTTGCGGCGCGTCGTTCGCTGCGCTGTCGCGCAGGTGCGCGAGCACGTCGGCGACGTCCGCGAGCTGCTGCTCGAGGTCGCGCTGGAATCCCTCCAGCCGCTCGATCAGCTCCGCGCGGCTGGGAAAGCCGCCGCGGAAGAACATCCGGGGGCCACGCCCCCGACCATGATGACGGTGATGCATGCAGTTCACCTCCTCTCCTCATACCGTGCGAGAAAGCGGGCAGTGCGCTCTTGCGAGCGCTGCAGCGCCTCGACCCAGTGGTCGAGCAGCCGTTCGCCCGCCTCGGTGATTGCGTAGCGGCGCTTCGCCGGGCCGGGGGAGGAGTCGTCCCATTCCGAGGAGACGAGCCCTTCCTCCTCGAGCCCGCGCAGAAGCCGGTAGAGGTTCCCCATTTCGATGCGGGCCTCGCCCGTGAGCTCCGGGAGCCGTTCGAGCAGGTCGTAGCCGTGCGCCGGCCGTTCCCGCAAAAGCAGGAGCAGCGCCGGCTCGGCGAACCGCTCGACCCGGGCGAGGACGCGCCAGCGGCCGCCGTGATGGCGGCGTGAGCGGGGGCCTCTCACCTAGTCACTCCATTGGCCACTACATGTAAAAAACACATGTAAGAGACATTACCTGCTGTGGATAACTTTGCGCAACCCTGGCTAGACTCGGAGACCGGATGAGGGTCACGAAGGTCGCAACAACTCGTTCTTGCGCGGTCTGCGAGCGGACGCTCCTGATGGGCGAGCGCGCGGTGAGCTTCGCGCCGTCGGAGGGCGCCGAGCTCGTCGACGTCTGTCCGCTCTGCCAGGAGCTGGCGATCGAGGCAGGCTGGATCAAGGAAGGCGCGCCGACGACGCCGACGCTCGAGGGTGGCCGCCGTCGCCGTCGCAAGCGCAACCTGGTCGACTTCCTCGGCTTGACCCGGTCCTCCGACGAGGAGGCACTCGCGAGCCAGGAGCCGATTCTGCGCAAGCTCTCCGAGCCCGAGGTCGCGCTCCTCGAGGCGGCCGATCTCTTCAACGGCAGCGCCTACCGACGCACGGTCGGCGGGATCGCGAAGAGCCTCGGCGAGCCGAACGCGAGCATCGTCCCGCTCTCCGGCACCTCCGGCGAGCTCGCCGTGACCGTTGCCTGGGAGCTCTCGTGGTACCAGTACCGTGTGAGCCCCGACTCCGGCCAGCCCGTGCGGCTCGAGCGGCGCGGCCACGAGCTCAACGAGCTCGACGAGGGCTTCAAGGACTGGAACGCGCAGGTCGAGGACGAGGGCCGCCTCGTCCCGGAAATCGCGCGGATCTAGCTCCCCGGGAACGTCCCGAGCGTCAGGTGGAGCGTCTTGTGCGCTCCGCTTTGCGTCGTGACCGCGATCGGGACAGTCTTTCCCGGCTTCAGCTCCGAGTCGACGCTCGTCAGGTCGTCAACGGTGGCGATCCGCTGGCCGTTGACTGACGTGATGAGGTCGCCTGGCACGAGACCTGCCTTCGCTGCGGGGCCGCCCGCCGTGACGCTCTGCACCAGGACACCGGCGCCGTTCGTGTCGCCGATCTGGACGCCGAGATAGGCCCGATGGGAGTTGACGACGTGACCGAAGCGAATGATCTGGGTGGCGATGTCCTTGACGAGGTTGCTCGGGATCGCGAAGCCGATGCCGGGCGCGGTCCCGCCGAGCTCGGGATCGGTCGCAGCGAGCGTGGGAATCCCGATCACGCGCCCCTGCAGATCGGCGAGCGCTCCGCCGGAGTTGCCCGGGTTGATCGCGGCGCTCGTCTGGATCATCACCGGCAGCGCGACGCCGTTTCCCTCCGAGACGCCCTGGCGGACGGCGCTCACGATCCCTTCCGTGACGCTCGAGCTCAGTCCCAGCGGGTTGCCGATCGCGATGGTGAAGTCGCCGACGTCGAGCTTGCTCGAGTCCGCGAACGACGCCGGTGTGAGCTTCGCACCCGAGACGCGGAGGATCGCCAGGTCGTCCGGAGGGAAACGGCCGACGAGCGACGCTCCGTAGGAGTGCGTTCCCGCGGTCACGGTGTACGGGCCGCCGCCGGCGACGACGTGGTTGTTGGTGACGATGTCGCCGTTCGTGTCGAAGACGACGCCGGAACCGAGCCCTTCGGGGTTCTGGATCTGGACGACGGACGGCGAGAGCTCGTGTACGACGGCCGTGATCGCCCGCTGGAACGCGAGCGCCGCCGCCTCGGGCTGGAGTCGGGCGTGACTCGTGTGCGGACCGTTGTGAGAGGACGAGCCGCCGCCGAGCGAGACCGCGGCGACGATCGCTCCGGCGACGGCGGCTCCGGCCAGCGGCGCGAGCCACCAGATGTGCCGGCGCAGCATCTGCTCGTTATAGCGGCGCTCTCGGTCATGTCCGCCGAGTTCCGTCCTACAATCAGCGCGCCATGATCTATTGCGTCATTCCTCGCGAGCTTGCCGACGAGCTCTACGACAAGATGGTCGACTACTACAAGGACAACCCGAACGTGACCGTCATCGTCGATCGCCGCGACGGGCCTGATCGCCGCAGCCAAGGGGAAGAACGGCTCGAGGACAAGGAACAGCGGACGGTCCGAGATCGCCGCCGCGCGCATCCGGGCAGATTCCCGGACCTGGACGAACCACCCGAGTAACTAACGCTAGGGGCTTTTGCTCAGCTGTGTCGAGACCCTGGACGAAACGCCGAAAGCGCACGCGCTGAGCTTGAGGGCCCGGGCATCGTTGCCGGCAAGACGGATGTTCCTCAGGGGCCGTCTGGCGAGTGCGTTGATCCTCTTGAGCAGATGCGTGTTCACGTGCGGGATCTTGTTGGTCCCCGGGCTGCCGAAGCTCTTCATCTCCCTCTCGAACTTGTGATCCAGCGCGTAGACCCGGGGTGTGTTGACCTTCAAGGAGGCCGCGGCTCCGTGTAGCCGCGTGATCAGATCATCAAAGGTACGGGCGTCGTGTGCCGGGGCATGGATGCGTGCCAGCCGGGTCGCACTCTCCTGGAGTAGCCCGAGCCCGGCCGCGGGCTTGCGCTGCTCGCTGGCAGGCAGGCCGAAGACGTGACGAGCCACGCTACGGCAGGCCTGGTTCGCCTTCGTCCGGAAGCTGACTTCCGAGGAGCTCTGACCGCCGCACCCTGAGGCGGCGATGACGAGTGCTACCAACGCCGTGAGGGCGACCATCGAGCGCACACCTTTGAGTGTGCCACCGGCCACGGCGGTTGGCTAGGCTCGCCGCATGGCTACGACGACGAGCACAAACTTCAAGAACTTCATCGGCGGCGAGTGGGTGGACGCCGCTTCCGGCGAGACCTTCGAGAGCACGAGCCCCGCGACCGGCGAGACGATCGGCGTCTTCCCGAGCTCCGGGGTCGAGGACGTCGACCGGGCCGTAGCGGTGGCGAAAGAGGCGTACGCGGACTGGCGCCTCGTGCCGGCTCCGAAGCGCGGCGAGATCCTCTTCGGCCTCGCGCGCCTCCTTGAGCAGGAGAAGGCCGCGCTCACCGACCTGATGACGCGCGAAATGGGGAAGGTGAAGGCCGAGGCGGGCGGCGACGTCCAGGAGGCGATCGACATCACGTACTACATGGCCGGTGAGGGCAGGCGCCTCTTCGGCCACACGACACCGTCCGAGCTGCGCGACAAGTGGAACATGAGCGTTCGCCAGCCGATCGGTGTCGTCGGCGCGATCACACCTTGGAACTTCCCGGTCGCGATCCCCTCGTGGAAGCTCATCCCGGCGCTCGTCTGCGGCAACACCGTCGTGCTCAAGCCGGCGACGGACACGCCCGCACTCGCCGAGCGCTTCGTCGAGTTGCTCGCCGAGGCGGGAATCCCGAGCGGCGTCGTCAACATCGTCCACGGCGGCGGCAGCACGGTCGGCGAGCGGTTGGTGCGCCATCCCGACGTCCGCGTGATCACACTCACCGGATCCCGCGAGACCGGCGTCGAGGTACTGAAGGCGGCCGCCGATACGCTGACGCACGTCCACCTCGAGCTCGGCGGCAAGAATGCGATCGTCGTGCTCGACGACGCCGACCTCGAGCTCGCCGTCGACGGGATCCTCTGGTCGGCGTTCGGCACCTCGGGCCAGCGCTGCACCGCCGCGTCGCGCGTGATCGTCCAGAAGGGCGCGTACGACGCGCTCCAGTCCAAGCTCGTCGAGCGCGTCGAGCAGCTTCGCCTCGGCCCCGGCTGGGAGGACGACACCGACATCGGTCCGGTGATCAACAAGACTGCGCTCGAGAAGATCCACTCCTACACCGAGATCGGCAAGGGCGAGGGCGCGAAGCTTCTGACCGGCGGCGAGGTGGCGGGCGACGGCGAGCTCGCGAAGGGCTTCTTCTACCGGCCGACGATCTTCGCGGACGTCGACCCGCAGATGCGGATCGCACAGGAGGAGATCTTCGGGCCCACGACCGCGCTCATCCCGGTGGCCGACCTCGACGAGGCGATCAGCGTCTCGAACGGGATCAAGTTCGGCCTCTCGTCCTCGATCTTCACGCAGGACGTCAACGCCGCGTTCCGTGCGATGCGCGATCTCGAGGCGGGGATCACGTACGTCAACGCCGGCACGATCGGCGCCGAGGTGCACCTCCCGTTCGGCGGCACGAAGGACACCGGCAACGGCCACCGCGAGGCGGGCCAGGCCGCGCTCGACGTGTTCACCGA
>DATFSG010000141.1:0-11029 GCA_035262765.1 Gaiellaceae bacterium
GCGACCGCGAGCGAATCGAGGCAACGATCGCGACCGCCGCTGCCGCGCGTGAGCGGCTGGACGCGTTCGCCTACCGCACCGCCCCCGCGCAGCTGAACCGGATCCGCATCCGCGTCCCCGACCGGCCAGGCGTGCTGGCCCGAATCACGCAGATCCTCGGCGCGGCGCAGATCAACCTCGAGGACTTCGAGCTCCGCCACGTGTCGCCGGAATACGGCGGCGTCCTGGTGATCCTCGTCGCAGGATCCGACAACGCAGCCCGAGCCCGCGAGCTCCTCCGGCGAGAGGGCTACTCGGCCGCGTAGCTAGCCGGCTGCGCCGAGCGCCGAGCGGATGTGGTCGAGCGCCTCGTTCTCCTGCGGCGAGACTCCCTTGGCAGCCTCCGCCACTGACTGAGACACCTCCAACACGAGCTGGCGGTAGGCCGGGAGATCCGCCGGCGACTTCGCCTCCAGGATCGCGACGGCTTGCTGCAGCGCCGACACCGTGCCCTGTTGGATCTCCTCCTTGGAGGAAGTCGCCCCGAACGGCTTGTCGTGCCCGGCCGCCAGGGCGCGGATGAGCATGCTGTCGTTGTGATCGTGCGCGTCTCGTAGATGGTGGGCGAGCGCGCTCGCCTCCTTGAAGCTGTCGAAGAAACCGGGGTCGATGATCGCGACGTACATGCCCGCGCCGGTGATCCCTTCCTGCATCGCCTTCCACTCTTCATCCGTGAAGTCAGCTCTCGTAGCCATGGGGAGGAGTATGGCGGAGTTCACCCGTTGAGGATGGTGTGCCGTTCCGGCCGGGCTGATCTGGTTGGCCCGATGTCCGCTCTCGACCACGTCGTTGTCGTGCTGTTCGAGAACCGCTCGCTCGACAACGTGCTCGGGCATCTGTATGGCGCCGCCGACGGCAAGACATTCGACGGCGTGCTCGGGAAGGAGCTGAGCAACCCGATCCCGGACTGGGCCGAGCACGGCTCCGAGAGGAAGGTTGTGCCGTACACGGTCGCCACCGATCTCGATTCGCCGAACCCGGACTCGGGCGAGGAGTGGTACCACACGAACACGCAGCTCTTCGGCGTCCTCGACGAGCACAACCGCTTCAAGATCGGCGAGGACGTGACGGCGCCGTGGAACGCGCCGGAACCGGGCACGACGCCGACGATGGACGGCTTCGTCGCGGACTACATCAGCACGTTCACCGGCGAGATGGGCCGCCAGCCGACCTACGGCGAGTACGCGCAGATCATGACCGGGTTCACGCCCGAGCAGCTGCCGGTGCTGAACGGGATCGCCCGCGAGTTCGGCGTCTTCGACCACTGGTTCTCGGAGGTGCCGTCGCAAACGTTCATGAACCGCTCGTTCTGGACGGCGGCGACGTCGTCAGGACTGGTCGTGAACACTCCGGCGCGGAAATGGCTGAAGCAGAACGACGCGGAGACGATCTTCGAGCGGCTCGAACAGCACGGCAAGAGCTGGAAGATCTACGTGGCCGAGCCGATGGCGATCTCGTTCCACGGCCTGATCCACTACTCGCGCCTGAAGCACCGGCTGGCGACGCACGTGGTGCCGTTTGCCGAGTTCGAGCGAGACGCGGCGGCGGGCACGCTGCCCGACTTCTCGCTCATCGAGCCGAACCTGATCCGGGGGCACGGCGACTACCACCCGGCCTTCGGGCGCGCACTGGGCCACCATCTGAACGCCGGTTCACTCGACCCACCAGCTTCGGTGCTGGCGGGCGAAGCGTTCCTGCAACGCATCTACGACGTCTACCGCTCTAGTGCGTCGGAGTCGGGATCGAACGTCTGGAACACCGCCTTGCTGATCGGCTGGGACGAGCCGGGCGGAACCTACGATCACGTGCCGCCCGGAGCGGTTCCTCCGCCCGACCCCGACGCGCCCGCCGGCGAGCTGGGATTCAAGTTCGACCGCTCCGGCTACCGCGTTCCCGCGATCCTCGTCTCTCCCTGGATCCCGCGGGGCTCCGTGTTCAACGACGAGTATCGCCACACGTCCCTGATCGCCACGCTGCGGAAGATCTGGAACCTCGGCGACCCGCTCACGCAGCGCGACGCTGCGGCCCGCCCGTTCGACGACCTGTTCACTCTCGGCGAGCCGCGCGACCCGAAGACTTGGGCGGCGGTCACCGCGCAACCTGTGCCGGCCTGGCAACTCGACGAGGAGACCCTCAACCAGGGCCTCAGCGGGCTCGGCAAAAGCATGGGGAGAGGCGTCATCGAGCACGCGAAGGAGCTCGGACTCGAACTCCCGGAACATGTCGACCACGACGCGGGAGAGCTCGCCCCGGCAGTCATCCTCGACGTCCTCGCCCACGTCGCCTGGCACTACTTCCCACTACTCGCGCCCGACGCCACATCGGTCGCCACCTAGAGGAGAACCGAGATGGCAGACACGCAGCCAACGGAAACCGTGAAGGTCCAGCTCCCGGAGTTCTTCGCGGAGAAGGAAGAGCACTTTCTCCAGGCGCTCGCCGACTTCCAGGATCCCAACCAGGAGTGGCGCCGTCTGGTCTCGGAGCTGTACGGCACGTTCTTCCTCGTGCTCGTAGCAGCAGGCGGGGGGATGATGGGTCAGGCATTCCCAGGCACCATCACGCGGACGGCCGCGGTCGTCGCGCCCGGCCTGATGGTGATGGCGATCATTATGTTCATGGGCAAGATCTCGGGCGCTCACCTGAACCCCGCCGTGAGCATCGCCTTCAGCCTGCGAGGCGACTTCCCGTGGCGACGCGTACCCGCCTATGTGATCGTCCAGCTCCTCGGCGCGACGCTTGCTTCCCTCGTCCTGTGGGGCGTCGTCGACGTCTCCGCGAAGTACGGGAGCAACTACCCGGGTGGCGGCTACTCGGACTGGCGCGCTCTGTTGATGGAGCTGCTGCTCACCTTCGGGCTCGTGAGCGTGATCCTCGGCACCGCGTCCGGGGCGCAGAACCTCGGGATCATCGGCGCCATCGGCGTCGGCTCCTACATCGCGCTCGCCGGGCTGTGGGGCAGCCCAATCTCGGGCGCCTCGATGAATCCGGCGCGCACCTTCGGACCCGACCTCGTGTCCGGAACCTGGACCGGATACTGGCTCTACATCGTCGGCCCGATCCTCGGCGCGGCCATCGCGGTGGCCGGCGCGTACGTACTCCGCGGCCCGGGCGGCGGCAGGGCGGGATCCGCGGCGGCGCAGGGCGCGCTCTTCACCGAGGTACGGCGGGATCAGGCCTAGCGGCTCCGCCTAGGCTTTGGCCGTGACCGTCACGGCTCTCGTTGATGCGGTCGGGCGGCTGGTGGACGCAGCGGTCGCCCGCGTGCTGCTCAGCGACGACCGCGTGACCTCGGCCGCCGACGGTAAGCAGCGATTGTCCGGACGGGAAGGAACCGAAGAGCTCGCCGACAAGGTGCAGCGGGTCGTCGTCCTCGCGACGCCGTTCGTGCGCATCGCCGCCCGCGGCGCGAAGTTCACCCGGCTGCCGTGGGCGCTGGTCGCCTCGAGCTCGGTCTCCGTCGGGATCGCCGTCCGCGCCGGCGTCCGCGAGATTCAGGTGCTGTCCTCGCTCGTCGCCCACCGGATCGAGCAGGCGACCGGAGCGCCCGCCGACCCAAAGCTCGTCGAGAAGGTCGCCGTCGACCTCTACCTCAATCCGAAGCGGAAGCCCGACCTGACGGACGACCGGCTGCGGCTCGTCCGACTGACCCGCAAGTGGGTGCTGCTCGGCGCGTTCGGCCGAACCACGTCGAAGCGGGCCGGCAAAGCGCTCGAGGCGGCCGACGGGCTCGACGGCGCCGATCTCGCGGCGCGCTGGAACGCGCTGGCCTAGAGGAACCTCATTGGGTGCGGCGTCACAGCCGCGAGAACGACCAGGCCGCCGTCGAACTCGAGACGGAGATCCTGCTCGGAGGTCGTGGCAACCTCGCCCGTCTCGCGCCAGCGATAGACCTGACTGCCCGCCACCAGGACCGCACCGGCCTCCTCCTCGAAGCTCTGCGCCTCGAAGCGGAAACACGGATCCGTCGTCGGGCCGGTGGCCAGGCTGAAGAGGAACTCCTCGCGATCCGCAGCGTGCGTTCCGATCGTGAACCGGAAATCCGGCGCCAGCATCCCGCCGACCGCTTCGCCGTCGAACTCGTTCAGGGCGGCAACGAACTGCTCCGCGGCCTCAACCGTCACAGGCGTTTGCCAATCGGCTTGCGTGGTTCGAGCAGTCGCAGGACGCCTGCGACCACGACCAGGCCGCCGCACCAGACGAAGAACCCGATGACCGGGAGAAAGAAAACCGCGATCGAGAACCATTCGCCCTCGTCGCCCGTGGCGGGCGCGTCGGACCCGTCTCCGTAGTGCAGCCGCCAGACGTACCAGTTCACGAGCTCGACCGCGATCAACCCGGCCAGAACCACGATCGTCCACGCGACGAGAACTTGATCCTCGCGTGAGGCGGGCACGAAACCCCTGGGCCCTCTCACTGTCCGCCTAACCGGCGTCGAGTGCGCCGACACCATCTTCGGCGGCCGTAACGCAGCGGTCGAACTCGGCGAAGGCGTGCGCCCACGTCTGCGGGTCGCGGAGGTCGACGCCGAGCGGCGCGAGCAAGTCCTGCGGCGAGCGCGAGGCTCCGTTCCCGAGGAAGTCGAGATAAACCGGCGCGAAGCTCTCCGGATCCTCGCGGTATCGGGCGGCGAGCGAGAACGCGATCAGGTGGGCGAACGCGTAGGCGTAGGTGTAGAAGCGGACGTGGATGAAGTGCGGGATGTACGTCCAACCGAGCCGATAGCCCTCGGGAAGCTCGAGTGAGTCGGCGTAGTAGCGCTCGTTCTCCTCGATCCAGATCTCGGCGAGCCGGTCGCGGGTCAGCCCCTTGCCTTCGCCGCGCGCGGCGTAGGCCCGCACCTCGAACCGCGCCATCATCGTCTGGCGAAAGATCGAAGCCATTGCGCCCTCGGCGCGGTCGGCCAGCAGCATGACGCGCGTCGCCGGATCCTCCTCCACGTCGATCAGCCGCTCGACGGCGAGGAGCTGCGCGAACGTGGACGGCACCTCGGCCATCGCGAGGCCCGTGTGGTACGAGCGGTACGCCTGCCGTTCGAGCGCGAGCGTTCCGTGCACCGCATGGCCGAACTCGTGCGCGAGCGTGACGACGTCCCGCAGCTGGTCGGTGTAGTTCATGAGGACGTACGGGAGCACCGTCTTCGAGATCGAGCTGCAGTACGCGCCGCCGACCTTGCCGGGGCGCGGCTCCGCGTCGATGTGCCCGCGGTCGAGACAGGTGCGGAAGATCTCGCCCAAACGCGGGTGGAAGTCGCGCAGCGAGTCGTCGACCATGGAGACCGCTTCCGTCCACTCCACCCGTCGGTCGCTGCCGACCGGCGCGTACTGGTCGGCGAGCTCGAGCTTGTCAAGCCCGAGCGCCTCGGCCTTGCGGACGAACCAGCGGCGGCCGAGCGGGTAGTGCTCCTCGATCGCGCGCATCATCGTCTCGACGACCTCGCCGTCGAGCTCGTTGCGCTGGTTCGTCGGCCACATCACGTCCGGGATCCCGCGCAGCCGGTCGATCGAGAGGCGGTCGCCGACGATCGCGTCGTAGCAGGCCGCCTGCACGTCGGCCACGCCGTCGAGCGCCTCGTACAAGACGCCGAGCGCGGCAAGGCGCAGCTCGCGGTCCGGATGGTGGATGTAAGAGAGGATGCGATCGATCGTGTGCGGCTCGGGCCCGTCGCCGCCGTCGAACTCGACGGTCAGCGTGGCGAGCTCGCGGCCGTGCAACGACTCCCAGGCCGAGATCGCGGGCCGGCGCGCGTTGAGCGCCTGCTCCTCGCCCTCCGGTAGGACGTAGGGCTTCTCCTCCCGCGCCACCCGCAGCCGGTGCCGGTACGGCTCGAGCTCGTCAGCCTCGAGCAGCGCGTCGGCCCCGGCATCGTCGAGCGCGAGCCACTCGAGCTCGACGAACAGGAGCAGGTTCTCGAGGTCGGAGGCCTTGTCGCGGGCGAGGGTTGCTAAATCGTTCGTCTCAGCGTCCATCGCGTCGGTGTGCTCGCGGGCCGTCGCGTAGAAGTGGACGCGGGAGATGTCCTGCGTGAGGTCGTCGAGCTCGTCCAGCAGCTCACGCAGCCCTGCGGCGCCGGCTGCTCCGACCGTGCCGCGCCGCCGGTCCGCGAAGTCGCGGGAGCGGTCGAGCAGCGTGTCCCAGTCGCGGCGCGCCTGGTCGGCGTCCGGCTCGAGATCACTCAGGTTCCAGCGGACCCCAGTGGCGCTGAGGGAAGAGCTGACAGCCACGGCCGAAGAGCGTATCTGGCTCTCCATCGCGCTGCCATACTTGAGCGGAGTGTCCCGCCGGCTGCACTGGACGATCCTGGGTCTCTCGCTCGCCGTCGGCGTCGGTATCGGCGCCGTGATCGCGATTGCCCACACCTCGGGCACCGCCCAGGCGGACACGGAAACGCCTTCCACCGCGAACGCGAACCTCGATCCCGGCGCCCCACTCAACGCCGTCGCTCCCGGCTTCACGCTGACCGACCAGTTCGGTAAGCGCGTCTCGCTGAGCTCGCTTCGCGGCAAGGTCGTCGTCCTCGCGTTCAACGACCCGAAGTGCACGACCATCTGCCCGCTCACGACGACTGCCCTGCTCCAGGCGAAGAAGCTGCTGGGGCCGGCGGGCTCGCAGGTCGAGCTGCTCGGGATCGGCGCCAACCCCGAGGCGACGCAGGTCAAGTGGGTGCGGGACTACTCGCGCGTCCACGGGATGCTGCACAAGTGGCGTTTCCTGACCGGCTCGCTCCCCGAGCTGAAGCGGGTCTGGCGGGCGTACGGCATAGACGCGGCGGTCGAGAGCGGCATGGTCGACCACACGCCGGCGACGTTCGTGATCGCCCCGAACGGGCGAGAGCACCGGCTCTTCCTGACGGTGATGGCGTACTCGAGCGTGAATCAGCTCGGCTACGAGCTCGGGCAGAGCATCTCGGCGCTCCTCCCTGGGCACCCGAGGCTGCACGGCCTGGTGTCGCTGGCCGAGCCCGTGCTGAACGGCCCGCGCAACGCGGTGACGCTGCCGCGCGCCGGCGGCGGAAGGAGCATTCGCCTCGGCCCCGGCTCCGGCCCGCACCTCGTCCTCTTCTTCGACTCGTGGGAGACCGAGGTCACCGACCTCGGCAAACAGCTTGGGGCGCTCAACCGCTACCAGGCCCTCGCGAAGAAACGCGGCCTGCCGCCGCTCGTCGCGATCGACGAGGCGGGAGTCGAGGCGTCGCCTCAGGCGCTGCCGCGCTTCCTCCACAGCCTGCCTCACCCCCTCTCGTACCCGGTCGCCATCGATCGCGACGGCACCGTCGCCGACGGCTATCGCGTCGAGGATTCGCCCTGGCTCGAGCTCGTCTCGGGGAAAGGCCGCTTCCTCTACTACGAGGACGTCGCCGTGAGGGGCTGGCCCACGCAGCAGCAGTTGCTCACGCGTGTGCGAGTTGCACAGGCGAAGTAAGGACTTTTCGCCGAACCTGCGTCAATCTGCCGGAAGCTGCTCCACCTGACCCATTCGGGTGACACGCGCTCCGGATTCGTGTGCTGAAGTGCCGTCCACGCCGAAAGTGAGCGGCCGCACCTTGCGACGGCCGCGCCCATCGACGACGGGAGTACTCGATTTACATGCGGCAAATCCGCCTTCTCATACTGCTGCTCGCCCTTTCCCTCGCCCTCGTGCTCGCGCTCTTGCGCCCGCTCCAGGGGCGGGCCACCAGCACGGCGCAGGCGGCGAAGCTCGTTCAGAGCCCGGTGCCGATGCGCCACTTGTTCCACCACACCCACCGCGCGCACCACGCAGCGCATACGTTCGGCAACCACGTCGTCTCGTACGCGCGCCGCTTCCTCGGCGTCCGGTACAGCTGGGGCGGCTCGAGTCCGCGTACGGGATTCGACTGCTCGGGGCTCGTCCGCTACGTCTACCGCCGCTTCGGCATCAGCCTCCCGCACTCGACCTGGGGCGATCTCTCACACGGCCACCGCGTCGCGCGCCGCTCGCTCCGGCCCGGCGACCTCGTCTTCTTCTACGGCGCGAGCCACGTGGGGATCTACGTCGGCAACGGCCGTTTCATCGACGCCCCGCACACCGGGGCGCGCGTTCGCATCTCGACGATGGGTGCGTACTCGGGCTACTACGGCGCCCGGCGCTTCCGCGCCAGCTGAGACCTAGCGCATCTTGTCGGCCATGGCCGTGAGCAACTTCCATGCAATCTCGGAGTTGGTCTCGACCAGCGGCCTGAAGTCCCAAGGCGTCATGCCGTAGCAGAGCATGTCGGTTCGGGCGGTCAGGGTGGCGGTGCGTGGCGACTCGTTGATCAGGGCGATCTCGCCGAAGTAGTCGCCCGGCCCGACCGAGCCCTTCATCTCGCCGCCGACGGCCACGTCCGCTTCGCCTTCCTCGACGATGAAGAAGCCGACGCCGCCCGCGCCCTCCTGGGTCACGGTGTCGCCCGCATTGAAGCGACGCTCGCGCATGCTGCTCGCGATCGCCTCGAGCTCCTTGTCGTCGAGGCCCGCGAAGAGCGGCACCTTCCTCAGCGCGTCGGTGGAAGCCGTGGCCACGGCGCAGTTATACACAGCTGCGCTTGTCCGTGCGAGTACCCGCCCGTTGCAGCGAGGATAGGCGCGTGCGAGTCCACGTCGTCGGCTGCTCTCCGGCCTGGCCCAATCCGGGCGGCGCCCAGTCGGGCTATCTCGTCGAGGAGGAGGGTCGGAGGATCCTGCTCGACTGCGGCCCGGGCGTGCTGCCTCGCCTGCGCCGGCTCGAGCCGTGGCCGCGGCTCGACGCGATCGTCATCACGCACTTCCACCTCGATCACTGGGGCGACCTCGTGCCGTGGGCCTTCGGCGGCCTGTTCGGCGCGGGCAGCGAGGTGGAGCCGCCGGAGCTCTGGCTGCCGCACGGCGGCCGTGAAGTGATCCACGGGCTCGACCCCGTCCTCTACGCGAACGCGATCCTCGAGCTTTTCGACGTGCACGAGTACGAGGAGGAGACGCCGTTCACCGTCGCGGGCTTCGAGCTCATCGCCTACCGGATGCTCCACTACGCGTTGCAGAGCTACGGGCTGCGCGTGGCCGACGGCGACCGAACGCTCGCGTACAGCGCCGACTCCGCGCCATGCGACGGGCTGATCGAGCTCGCTCGCGACGCCGACCTCTTCCTCTGCGAGGCCACGCTCGCGCAGCCGGAGCAGGGCATCCGCGGTCACCTCACCGCCGGCGAGGCTCTCGACGCGTACAAGTCGTCGGGCGCGCAGCGGCTCGTCGTCATCCACCGCCCGGACGAGCTCCCGCTCCCCGACGGCGTCGAGCGCGCGTTCGACGGGCTCGAGCTAGACGTCTAGCCGGAAGGCCCGCTCGCCGAGCAAGCGGTGGCCTTCGACCGACGGATGGTCGCCGTCGTCGGTCAGGCCTTCGCGCATCCGCGTCGGATCGGCCGGATCCGCGAGCGTGTCGTGGAACGGGAGAAGCGCCGCGCCCAGTTGCCGGATCAGCGCGTTGAGGCGCCGGATGTCGTGCGCCGACCTCGCGTCGCCGTTGTTCCACGGGAGCACGTCCGTGACGGCGAGAGCGAGCCCGGCGGCTCGGCCGCGCTCGAGCATCGCATCGAGGTTCCGCGCCGCTTCCTCCACCGGACGCCGCTGCACAACGTCGTTGATGCCGCCCTGGACCACGAGCGCGTCGGCGCCGTCGAGGACGAGGTCGAGGCGGAGCGCGATCTGGTCGGTGCGCTCCCCGTAGATAGCCGTCGTCCGGAATTTCAGCCGCGGATCGGTTTGGGCTGCCCACCACTGCCACTGGCTCCGCTCGTCGGGCGCCGGGATCCGCGCGCGGACTGCCGGATCCGGATCCCACAACGGCGAGCCGGCCGAGATCGAGTCGCCGGCGACCGCGACGACGATCCGGGCCATTCCTACTTGCGCGGCTCGAGCTCGACCACGAGCTCGCAGTCCAGCGCGTCCGCGATGCGGAGCAGCGTGTCGATCCGCGGCGGCCGGCCGCCGCGCTCGAGCCGGGCGATCGCCGACTGCGTCGTGCCGCAGAGTTCCGCGAGCTGGCGCTGCGAGAGGCCCATCTCGTCGCGCCGTTCGGCGACCCGATCGGCGATCTTCGCGAAGAACCAGCCGCGGTCGCCCGCGACGATCCGCTCGTGCAGCCGCTCGACCGGTCCCTTTTCCTCTGCGCGCGTCCGCGCCGCCATGGCTAGAGAATAGCGACTCTGCTATGCCTGCACAGCAAGCTGCACCGGCTGCACCGCGTCGCCGACGCGCACCCGCCCCGGCACGGCGACGTCGCAGTAGACGCCGAACGGCAGCGGCTCGACCACGCCGTCCCGGCGATAGCCGGCGAGAAGCTTGAGCGTGTCGAAGTCCGACACGCCCGAGTCGGGATCGCAAGTCGTCACGACGCAGCGGCCGACGTCCCCGAGCGGCACGATCACCGCGTCGCCGATCGCCACCTGCTTGCCGAGCCAGGTGTCCTCCTCGTGCGCCTCGACGCCGTCGATCTCGAACAGCATCCGGAAGCGGCGGCCGTCGACCGGCTCGGCGGAACCGGCTTCCTCGGCCAGCTGGTCGAGCGAACCGCGCGAGACCATGGTCGCCCAGCCGCCGCGGTCGTTGCCGCGGTCCTGCGCGCCTCCCTCCGACCAGAGCAGGGTGAGCGGCTCGCCGGCGAACTCCGACAGCGCCTCCTGCCACGGGCCCGGCACGCGCCGCGACGGATGCGGGGTCCCGTAGAGCTCGGCTTCGAACGGCTCTCCCGGTTCCACGTCACCCTCGACGAGCGAGCCGTCGGGGAACGCAAGCGCGAGGTGCCGAGCCTCCTCGTCCCACTCCGCGTGCACGCGCATGAGCTCGGGATGTCGCTTCCCGTTGAGCAGTCTCCGGTCTGCGTCGACGAGCCAGAAGCGGCGGTCGCCCACCACTCCGGCGTGCGTGAGCTCGATCTCGTCGGGATTCACGACGTGCAGCGACTTCACCGGCGAGATGCAGATGCGGACGACCCGGCCTTCCACCCCGAGACCGTAGCTA